>NZ_JBWLUX010000025.1:0-93656 GCF_057784315.1 Mesorhizobium sp. CNPSo 4684
TGGCTGACGGTCAACGGCAAGACCATGCAGAACGGCTCGACCAAGACCATGGTCTACGGCGTCGCCTATCTCGTCTCCTACCTCAGCCAGTTCATGTCGCTGCATCCCGGCGACATCATCTCCACCGGCACGCCCCCCGGCGTTGGGCTGGGCATGAAGCCGCCGGTGTTCCTGAAGGCCGGCGATGTGGTGGAGCTCGGCATCGAGGGGCTCGGCCAGCAGAAGCAGACCTTCAAGGCGGATGTCTAGCCGCCTCTTGTCTTAGAGCAGTTCACCGTTTCACCGAAACGGCGATCTGCTCTAACTCTTGTTTTGACGCAATTCCCAAGGGAAAGCGCTATGCGCTTTTCCCGGGAAAACCGTTTCACACTTTTCCTGGAATTGCTCTAAAGTCTGCGTGCCCGAGGGCCGGCGCCCGCGTCAGCGCCAGCCGAGAGCCGGCGCGACGTGCTTCAGGATCGCCTCGATGACGTGGGCGTTGTACTCGACGCCGAGCTGGTTGGGGACGGTCAGAAGCAGCGTGTCGGCCTCGGCGATTGCTTCGTCCTCTTTCAGCTGCTCGACCAGCACATCAGGCTCGGCTGCGTAGGTACGTCCGAACACGGCGCGTTTTTCGGGTTCGATGTAGCCGAAATGGTCCTCGCTGTCGTTGCCGCCGAAATAAGCGCGGTCACGGTCGTCGACCAGCGCGAAGATGCTGCGGCTGACCGACACGCGCGGCTCACGCGCATGGCCGGCTTCCTTCCATGCCGCACGGAAGGCACGGATCTGTTCGGCCTGCTGTACGTGCAGCGGCTGTCCGCTCTCGTCGAACTTCAGCGTCGAGCTTTGCAGGTTCATGCCGAGCTTGCCAGCCCATTCGGCGGTCGCGTTGGTGGCGGCGCCCCACCAGATCCTGTCGCGCAGGCCGGCCGAGAACGGCTCGAGGCGCAGCATTCCGGGCGGGTTGGGAAACATCGGCCGCGGATTGGGCTGCGCAAAGCCTTCGCCGCGCAGCACGTTCAGGAAAACCTCGGCGTGGTTGCGTGCCATGTCGGCGTCGCTCTGGCCTTCCTGCGGCACGTAGCCGAAGTAGCGCCAGCCGTCGATTACCTGCTCCGGCGAGCCGCGGCTGATGCCGAGCTGCAGCCGGCCGCCGGCGATCAGGTCGGCAGCACCCGCATCCTCGGCCATATACAGCGGATTCTCGTAGCGCATGTCGATGACGGCGGTGCCGATCTCGATGCGGCTGGTGCGGGCGCCGACCGCGGCCAGAAGCGGATAGGGCGAAGCAAGCTGGCGGGCAAAATGATGCACGCGGAAATAGGCGCCGTCAGCGCCAAGCTCCTCGGCCGCCACCGCCAGGTCGATCGACTGCAAAAGCGCATCGGCGGCCGAGCGCGTCTGCGACTGCGACGAGGGCGACCAATGGCCGAAGGAAAGAAAGCCGATCTTTTTCATGCGTGCATCCTGTTCTTTGCAGGTCCCTACTTCGTCGCCCGTGCGATTGGGTTCAATCATATCTGACGCAACGCAGTGTCAATGGCGCCGACCCTTGACGGTTTCGCGACGATACCCATCGGCGTGCAAAGCACCAGGATCGTCTATTTTATCAGAGCCAGCGGATATCGAGCCGGCATTGCCGCGTCGCTTTGGGGCCAAATGAACCAAGGAAAGGCGAAGTGCCGCAAACTCCATTCGCTTGACGGGCTGGTTTTGAAATCTTCTCGCTCATTTAATTCTACAAAATCGGTAGCCTTAATGCACATACCATCGTGCAAGGAGCCGCAAAAATGTCGAGAAAGCTGGTGGTGGGGTTGTCTGGCAACCTGACCCGTCCGTCCAAGACCAAGGCGTTCGTCAGCCACATCGCTGGTGAAGTGGCGAGCCGTGCCGGTGCTGCCTTGAGCGTTTTCGACATCGAGGATCTCGGCCCATCCTTTCCGCTCGCCAAGAAACTTGACGATCTCGATGCGGCGGCCCGCGCCATTGTCGACCAGCTGCTGGGCGCCAATGTGCTGGTGGTCGGCTCACCGACCTTCAAAGGCAGCTATACCGGGCTGTTCAAGCATTTCTTCGACCTGCTCGACCCGTCATCGTTGCGCGGCAAGCCGGTCATCCTCGCGGCGACCGGCGGCGGCGAGCGCCATTCGCTTGTCGTCGAGCACCAGTTGCGGCCGCTGTTCGGCTTCTTCGAGGCGCAGACCTTGCCGACCGCGATCTACGCCTCGGACAAGGATTTCGCCAATGGCGTGCTGGTGTCCGAAGCCGTCCAGGCGCGAGGCCGGCAGGCGGTGGCCGAGGCATGCCGGGTGGCCGGCGTGCCGTACAGCGTCGTCCGTGCCGCCTGAAGATCAGCAACGCAACATCCCTTCCCGTATAGACCAGAAGGACGCCTGCAATGACCCGAGCCAGCAAGTCCGATAGCAAGCCGCGGCAGATCAAGCTCGGCGCTTTCCTGCCCGGCGGCGGGCAGCATATCGCCGCCTGGCGCCATCCCGATGCGCCGGCCGACGGCGCCACCAATTTCGAGTTCCACAAGCAGCTGGCGCTGACCGCCGAACGCGGCCTGTTCGACGCCTATTTCCTGGCCGACAACCTGACCGTCGGCCTCGGCGCCCGCGAAGGCGGCAATGCCAAGATCGCCGGCTTCGAGCCGGTGACGCTGTTTGCGGCGCTGGCGCCGCTGACCACGCATCTCGGCTTCATCGCCACGGCCTCCACCACCTATGAGGAGCCCTACACACTGGCGCGTAAATTCGCGTCGCTCGACCTGTTGTCGAACGGCCGCGCCGGCTGGAACGTGGTGACCTCGGCGGGCGACGAGACGGCGCGCAATTTCAACCGCGACATCCAGCCCAACCATGCCGAGCGTTATGCGCGGGCGCATGAGCATGTCGAGACGGTCAAGGCGCTGTGGGACAGCTGGGAGGACGACGCCTTCATCCGTGACAAGCAGTCGGGCCGTTTCTACGACAAGGACAAGTTGCACGACATCGACCACAAGGGCGAGCATTTCAGCGTCAAGGGTCCGCTCAACGTGCCGCGCCCGGTGCAGGGACATCCGGTTGTCGTACAAGCCGGGCAGTCCGAAGACGGACGCGGGCTTGCCGCGCACTCGGCCGAGGTCATCTTCACCGCCCATCAGAAGCTGGAGACGGCGCAGGAATTCTACCGCGACATCAAGGCACGCGTGGCGGAAGTCGGCCGCGACCCCGACCAGGTGCTGATCATGCCGGGCGTCGCCCCCTTCGTCGGCCGCACCGAGGAAGAAGCCCGCGCCAAATACCAGCAGCTCAACGACCTGATCCTGCCCGAAGATGGCGTCGCGCTGCTCAACGGGCTTGCCGGCCAGACGCTCGACATCCGTGGCTACCCGCTCGATGGCCCGCTGCCGCCGAGCAAGGAAACCGAAGGCATGAAGAGCCGCCAGGCGCTGATCCGGCAGATCGCCGACGAGCACAACTTCACCATCCGCCAGCTCTACCAATGGGTGGCGACGGCGCGCGGCCACTACACCATCGTCGGCAGCGTCACGCAGGTCGCCGACCAGCTGGAGGAATGGTTCACCAACGAGGCGGCCGACGGCTTCAACATCCTGCCGCCCTGGCTGCCCGGTGCGCTCGACGATTTCGTCGATCTGGTCATTCCCGAACTGCAACGGCGCGGCCTGTTCCGCACCGCTTATGAAGGCCGCACACTGCGCGAGAATCTCGGCCTCAGGCGGCCGGAAAATCCGTGGACCGTCGCCCGCTCGACCGTCCTTGCCGCCGAATGATCCTCGTAGCTGAAGGGATGACGCGATGACATTGCAGCACATCGATCGGCCGATCACGATCCGCGCCAGTCGCAGCGAAAACGGGCCTGGCGACGACTTTCTGCGCTTCGGCGGCAGGGCGGCTGTCCGCTTCCTGTCGCGCTACGGTGTGCTTGTCGGTTTCCTAGCGCTCTGGCAGGTGGCGAGCAGCGTCGGATGGGTCAACGCGGCGGTGCTGCCGCCGCTCGACATGATCATCACCGCACTCTGGAAGGGGCTTGCCGGCGGCAGCCTGCTCAGCGACATCGCCATCAGCCTGCAGCGCGCCGGCATAGCCTTTGCGGCGGCAGTTGCGGTTGCCATCCCGCTCGGCCTGTTCATGGGCCAGGTGCGTCCGGTCGAAACAGCGCTCGATCCGATCCTGCAAGTATTCCGGCAGACTTCGGCGCTGGCGCTCTACCCGGTGTTCATCCTGCTCTTGGGGCTGGGCGAAACCTCGAAGATCTTCGTCATCTTCTGGGCAACGCTGTTTCCGCTGCTGCTCAACACCACCAGCGGCGTCAAGGAGGTCGATCCCAAGCTGCTCGAAATGGCCCGCGTCTACGGCGCGAGCCGGCTCACCGTGTTTCGCCGCGTCGTGCTGCCGGGCGCCGTGCCGTCGATCTTCGTCGGCTTGCGGCTGAGCGCCACCACCGCGCTGCTGCTCCTGATCGCGTCCGAGATGATCGGCGCCAACAAGGGCATCGGCTTCCAGGTGATGAACGCGCAGTACAATTTCCAGATCCCGCTGATGTTTGCGGCAATCGTCATCCTCGCCGGGCTCGGCCTGATCGCCAACCAGGCGTTGGTCGCGCTGCAGCGGCGGCTCTGCCGCTGGAGCAACCCAGTCAACTAGCAGCCCGTCCCTCACCCTCCACTCAGGAAAGACCGGATCATGAAAATTACCCGCCGTTCCCTGCTTGCCGGCGCACCGCTTGCCGCCGGCCTCATCGCCACCGGCCTGCCGCGCCTCGCCTTTGCCGAAACCGCACCGGTGAAATTTCGCTATCTCGCCAGCCGTGGCAGCATCTCCCCGCATGAGCTCGCCGCCGAGCTCGGCTACTACAAAGGGCTCGGCGTCGAGCTGGAGAATGTCGGCTACGCCTCTGGCGGACCGGAATCGCTGTTTGCGTTGTCTTCCGGCAGCGTCGACATCGGCTCGGCCGCCACCGCGGCGGTGATCAACTCGATCTCGGGCGGCAATGACTTCGTCGCCGCCTATCCGAGCAACGGCATCAACAAGGATGTGAAGAGCGTCTTCTATGTGCTGGAAGACAGCCCGATCAAATCGATCGCCGACATTGCCGGCAAGACCATCTCGGTCAACACGCTCGGTGCCCATCTCGATTATACGGTGCGTGAGGCCCTGCACAGCGTCGGCCTGCCGCCGGACGCTGCCAACCTCGTTGTCGTGCCTGGCCCGCAGCTGGAGCAGACCTTGCGCTCGCGCCAGGTCGATATAGCCGGGCTCGGCTACTGGCAGGCAACGTTTGCCGGCGCGCTGGTTGCCAATGGCGGCGTGCGCGGCGTGTTCGACGACACCCAGGTGCTCGGCGAACTCGCCGGCGGCTTCGTCGTGCTCAGGCGCGACTTCATTGCCGCCAATCCGGATGCGGCGCGCAACTTCGTCGAACAGTCGGCGCGCGCTTCAGACTGGTCGCGCCAGAACCCGGACGAAGCCCGCAAGGTGCTGGCCAATATCCTCAACAAGCGCGGCGAAAACGGCGATCTCGCCCGCTACTGGACCGGCTTTGGCTTGCGCGAAGGTGCGCAGGCGACCGACCGCGATATCGATTTCTGGGTCGCCGTGCTGGAGCGTGACGGCCGCCTGGCCAAGGGCAAGCTGAAAGCCGCCGACATTCTGTACCGGCCCGGCGAAACCAAGACCAACTGAGCTCCAAAATAGCTGGGAGATGAGATGACCGGTTCAAACCGTGGCGGAGAGGTCTCGATCCGCGACCTCTCCAAATCCTTCAGCCTCGGCGGCCGCCGGCTTGCCGTGCTGCGGACGCTCAGCCTCGACATACGGTCGGGGGAATGCCTGGTCATCGTCGGCGCCAGCGGCTCCGGCAAGACCACGTTGCTGCGTATTCTGGCCGGACTGGAGGCTGCCGACAGCGGCGCGGTCGCGATCGACGGCCAGCCGGTGCATGGCGTCGGCGCCGAGCGCGCCGTGATTTTCCAGGAGCCGCGCCTGCTGCCTTGGCTCAGCGTGCTCGGCAATGTCGCCTTCGGTCTCGAAGTCCGCGGCGTACCCAAGAGGCAGGCCGAGGAACGCGCCCGCTTCTACGTTGCGCTGGTCGGCCTTGCCGAATTCGCCGATGCTTTTCCGAGCCAGCTTTCGGGCGGCATGGCGCAGCGCGTCGGCATCGCCCGGGCGCTGACCGTCCAGCCCGAGATTCTTCTGCTCGACGAGCCGCTGGGGGCGCTGGACGCCATGACCAAGATCGGCATGCAGGAGGAACTGGCGCGCATCTGGAGCGAGGAGACCGTCACCATGGTGATGGTCACCCACGATCTGGAAGAGGCGATCTATCTAGCCGACCGCGTGCTGATCCTGCCCAAGGAGAAGGGCGGCACAGCGCGGCTGATCGACATCGACCTGCCACGCCCGCGCGAACGCAGCGAAACCCGCTTCGTGCGCTATCGCGAAGAGCTGCTGCGCGAATTCGGCCTGCATTGATCGAGGCAGGCGCCAGCCGGGGCTGACACCGGAGGTTCGCTCTCGCGGCTACTGCTTGGTGAACGTGCCCGTATAGGTGCGGTCGGCAAGCCCGTAGGTGACGGTCAGCGTCCCGTCCGCCTGCATGACCGCGCTGACGTCCCCGCCATTGGGAAGCCGCCGCAGTTTCAACGTGTTGCCGAAAATCTTGCCTTCGCCGTCGGCCACGCCCGGTTTGTTGTCGGCGACATCGCCCCAGGCGTAGGTGGCGGTGACATTGCCGCTGCGCGAAATCGTCAGCACGGCGAGCTTGCCGTCATACATCCCATCGAGACGTCCGCCCCATATGCCGGAAAATGCGACATATTTGGCCGGGATGCCCTCGCCGGGGGGCATGACCCGCACCGACGGATCGAGGACGGCTGCACCGTCCGGAGCAGAAGCCGTGGCCGGTGCAATGGGCTGAGGTTCAGGAGCAGGGGCTGGTTCAGGCGCCGACTGGCAGCCGACAAGCATGAATGCCGCGAAACCGAGCGTCGGAAAGAGACTGTTTGGTGGAGCCAATCGGAATCGAACCGACGACCTCTTGAATGCCATTCAAGCGCTCTCCCAACTGAGCTATGGCCCCACTCCGGCAGTCAGCCGGCGCCGTTGCCGGCGTAGAGGTCCGGAGCGGTTTCAACACCGCGCCGTTTAGTGCAGGCGGCTTCTAACCCCGCCTTCCCTGAATATCAAGCCTGCAAGAACCGCTTTTTCGTCACAGCTCAAGAAAGCCTGCGGGCGTACGCGCCCGCAGCCGATCAGACCTCGTCGTCGTCGTCGCCGACGCCGATCATGTCCGCGACATCGTCATCTTCTTCTTCTTCGTCGGCAAGGAAGGTATCGTCCTCGTCGTCGCCGAGGTCCACATCGTCCTCGTCGTCGCCCAGATCGGGAAGGTCGTCGCCGGCCTTGACGTCTTCGTCGGCCTCTTCAAGCGAGACGACTTCAACGCCTTCTTCTTCCTCGGCGTCTACTTCCTTCTCGGCCACTTCCTCTTCCTCTTCGATGGCGGCGATCTTGCCTTCCTCGAAGTAGGAACGCGGATAGGTCTTGCCCGTATAGGGCGAGACGATCGGGTCCTTGTTCAGGTCGTAGAATTTTCGACCCGTCTCAGGGTCGACACGCTTTGTGCCAAGTTCGTTTTTTGCCACGGCAAGCCTCGTCAGTAAAAGAGTGGTCCCCATAACCACAGTTTACCGCGCTGTCAAAGCGAAAAGCCGGCGTCACAAAACCAAGTACTGAAAGGCCCCGCGCCAAGTGACGACCATGGGGATGACCATTTGTGCCCGCCGTGATACGAGACCGCCGCAACAAATGAAAAGCGCCGGTGCGCCGGCATTCCGTCCAGGGAAATTCCATGTCTCACGCCGCCGCTGCCAAGCCGGCCACCGCCCGCAAATCCTCCGCCCTTTCCGGCACTGCCTGCGTGCCGGGCGACAAGTCGATTTCACACCGTTCCATGATGTTCGGTGGCCTGGCCTCCGGCGAAACCCGCGTCAGCGGTCTGCTGGAAGGCGAGGATGTGATGCGCACGGCTGCCGCCATGAAGGCGATGGGCGCGCATATCGAGAAGCGCGGCGCCGAATGGGTGATCCGCGGCACCGGCAATGGCGCGCTGCTGCAGCCGGAAGGCCCGCTCGATTTCGGCAATGCCGGCACCGGCTCACGCCTCACCATGGGTCTTGTCGGCACCTACGACATGGAAACGACCTTCATCGGCGACGCTTCTTTATCCGGGCGGCCGATGGGCCGCGTGCTCGAACCCTTGCGCCAGATGGGCGTGCAGGTGCTGAAGGCAACGCCCGGCGACCGCATGCCGATCACGTTGCATGGGCCGAAGCACGCAGCCCCCATCACCTACCGCGTGCCGATGGCTTCGGCGCAGGTGAAGTCGGCCGTGCTGCTCGCCGGTCTCAACACACCGGGCATCACCACCGTCATCGAACCGGTGATGACGCGCGACCACACTGAAAAGATGCTGAAGGGCTTCGGCGCCAATCTCTCGGTCGAGACCGATGAGCGCGGCGTGCGCCACATCTTCATCGAAGGCCAGGGCAAGCTGACCGGGCAGACCATCGCCGTGCCCGGCGATCCATCCTCGGCCGGCTTCCCGCTGGTCGCGGCACTGATCGTGCCAGGTTCCGACATCGTGATCGAAAACGTGCTGATGAACCCGACCCGCACTGGCCTGCTTCTGACATTGCAGGAAATGGGCGGCCAGATCGACATCTTGAACCCGCGCAATGCCGGCGGCGAGGATGTCGCCGACCTGCGCGTGCGTTACTCCGAGTTGAAAGGCGTCACCGTTCCGCCCGAGCGGGCGCCGTCGATGATCGACGAATATCCGGTGCTGGCCGTTGCCGCGAGCTTCGCCGAGGGCGAGACGCTGATGCAGGGGCTGGAAGAGCTGCGGGTAAAGGAATCCGACCGGCTGGCGGCGGTCGCCAACGGCCTGAAGATCAATGGCGTCGACTGCACCGAGGGTGAAGCTTCGCTCGCGGTGCGCGGCAAGCCCGGTGGCAAGGGTCTCGGCCGTCACCCCAACGGGCAGGATACGACCGTGCAGACTCATCTCGACCACCGCATCGCCATGAGCTTTCTGGTCATGGGGCTGGCGACGGAAAAGCCGGTGACCATCGACGACGCCGCCATGATCGCGACGAGCTTTCCGGAGTTCATGGATCTGATGACGGGGCTGGGCGCGGAGATCGGGTGAGATACGTTTTCGTTCATTGGAAACATGATATACCAGAGGAGCCGTCCCACCTCTGGTATGAAGTCGCCGACGACAATTTTCAGAACCGAACAATAGAATTCTATGCCGATGGCTCCGTGGGCTTCGCCATTCGCGGCCCCGCCCTTGACGGGTCGGAGGATACAGAAGTCGGAGGGACCGGAAATTCGACAGAAGGCTTTCCTGATCTCGCAGAGATCAATTCGGACAGCCAGTTCGAAGCCTCGGAAGTCACGGCGGTTGACTTCGAGCGCCAATGGCGTGAGGCACTTGCATCGAGGTTTCGAATGACACACGTCTTCACCATCGCCATCGACGGTCCCGCCGGCGCCGGCAAAGGCACCCTTGCCCGCCGGCTCGCCGACCATTACCGCCTCAACCTGCTCGACACCGGCCTCACCTATCGCGCCGTGGCCTACGCATTGCTCCAGCACGCGCTACCCCTCGACAATGTCTCGGCGGCCGAGACCGCCGCGCGTCAGGTCGATCTGGCGAAGCTCGACCGGGCGATGCTATCGGCGCATGCGGTTGGCGAGGCTGCCTCGAAGGTCGCGGTCTATCCGACCGTGCGGCGCATCCTGGTCGAAAAGCAGCGCGACTTCGCCAAGACGCCGCCCGGCGCGGTGCTCGACGGACGCGACATCGGCACCGTCGTGTGTCCCGATGCCGACATAAAACTCTATGTGACGGCGAGCGCCGAGGTGCGCGCGCAGCGCCGGCTGGCGGAGATCGAGAGCATCGGCGGCTCAGCCAATTTTGCCGAAATCCTCGCCGATATCGAGCGCCGCGACGAGCGCGACATGGGCCGCGCCGACTCGCCGCTGAAGCCGGCGGCGGACGCGCACTTGCTTGATACCTCCGAAATGGCTATAGAGGCCGCGTTTCTGGCGGCCAAAGCGATCATAGACGACGCCTTGGCCAAGAGAGATAAAGCCTGATTGAAGGTTTTTCCCGCTGCCACCGATTGCCGGAAGCGAAGAAAATACCCATATCGGGCACAAACCAGCCTGCCAGCATTCTTCATGCGCCGGAATTGCCGCTTAGGCGGCCCAGGGCTTTTGTAGCCCGGAACGCCGGCAGGCCAACGCAACGCTAACCCACGGCGCCCGTCCCGCTTCCAGATGCGGGGCACTCCAGGAGAAAATATGTCAGCTGCAAATCCCACTCGCGACGATTTCGCGAGCCTGCTCGAAGAATCATTTACCACCGGTCACTCCGGCGAAGGTCAGGTCGTCAAGGGCACGATCCTGGCGATCGAAAAAGACATGGCCATCATCGATGTCGGCCTCAAGGTCGAAGGCCGCGTGCCGCTGAAGGAATTCGGCGTCAAGGGCAAGGACTCGACGCTCAAGGTCGGCGACACTGTCGAAGTCATGGTCGAGCGCATCGAGAACGCACTGGGCGAAGCCGTCCTGTCGCGCGACAAGGCCCGCCGCGAAGAGAGCTGGGTCAAGCTCGAAGAGAAGTTCACCAAGGGTGAGCGCGTCGAAGGCGTCATCTTCAACCAGGTCAAGGGCGGCTTCACCGTCGACCTCGACGGCGCCGTGGCCTTCCTGCCGCGCAGCCAGGTCGATATCCGCCCGATCCGCGATGTCTCCCCGCTGATGCACAACCCGCAGCCCTTCGAGATCCTCAAGATGGATCGCCGCCGCGGCAACATCGTCGTGTCGCGCCGCACCGTGCTCGAGGAAAGCCGCGCCGAACAGCGTTCGGAAATCGTGCAGAACCTCGAAGAAGGCCAGGTTGTCGAAGGCGTCGTCAAGAACATCACCGACTACGGTGCGTTCGTCGACCTCGGCGGCATCGATGGCCTGCTGCATGTCACCGACATGGCATGGCGCCGCGTCAACCATCCGACCGAAATCCTCAACATCGGTCAGACGGTCAAGGTGCAGATCATCCGCATCAACCAGGAAACCCACCGTATCTCGCTCGGCATGAAGCAGCTCGAGTCGGATCCGTGGTCCGAGATCGGCACCAAGTTCCCGATCGGCAAGAAGATCAAGGGTACCGTCACCAACATCACCGACTACGGCGCGTTCGTCGAGCTGGAGCCGGGCATCGAAGGCCTCATCCACGTTTCGGAAATGTCGTGGACCAAGAAGAACGTGCACCCCGGCAAGATCCTGTCGACGACGCAGGAAGTCGACGTGGTGGTGCTCGAGGTCGATCCGGCCAAGCGCCGCATCTCGCTCGGCCTCAAGCAGACGCTGGAGAATCCGTGGCAGGCTTTCGCTTCGAGCCATCCGGTCGGCAGCCAGGTCGAGGGCGAGGTCAAGAACAAGACCGAGTTCGGCCTATTCATCGGCCTCGAAGGCGACGTGGACGGCATGGTGCACCTGTCCGACCTCGACTGGACCCGTCCGGGCGAGCAGGTCATCGAAGAGTACAATCGCGGCGACATGGTCAAGGCGCAGGTGCTCGACGTCGACATCGACAAGGAGCGCATCTCGCTCGGCATCAAGCAGCTGGCCAAGGATACGGTCGGCGAAGCCGCGACTTCAGGCGAACTGCGCAAGAACGCGGTCGTCACCTGCGAAGTCATCGGCGTCAAGGATGGCGGTCTGGAAGTGCGGCTGGTCGACAGCGGCATCGAGACCTTCATCAAGCGCTCCGACCTCAGCCGTGACCGCGACGAGCAGCGCCCCGAGCGCTTCACCGTCGGCCAGAAGGTTGACGCCCGCGTCATCGCCTTCGACAAGAAGACCCGCAAGCTGCAGGTCTCGATCAAGGCGCTGGAAATCGCCGAAGAGAAGGAAGCGGTCGCACAGTACGGCTCGACCGACTCCGGCGCTTCGCTGGGCGACATTCTGGGCGCCGCGCTGAAGAAGCAGGGCAGCTAAGCCGCTTCGCGCGCAGCGTGTAAGCCTCGGTTGCTGTCGCGCCTCGCGCGCGGCCTGAACCAAGAAAACCCGCGGGCTGCAAGGCTCGCGGGTTTTTTCATGCGCGGTGAGAGCCGGGAATTGCGATGGGGTTTGGCACAAGACAAAGACGGTGGAACCCCTTCAATTCGGCACGGGCGGCTGTAGGGTCAGCGCATGTCGTTGCCGGCGTAAACTTGGGAAGTCATGCCCTTCGGGGCAACAGAGAAGCATTGCGCATGAAGGTCGTCGAACTCTATCGCTATCCGGTCAAGAGTCTGCGCGGCCATGCCGTTCCGAGCGCCGATATCGAGACCATGGGCATGGAAGGGGACCGTCGCTGGATGGTCGTCGACAAGGACGGACAGTTCCTCACCATTCGCCAGATACCGGCAATGACGACGATCGACGTCGAGCATCGCGGCACCGGCATTCTGTTGAAGCATGACAGGCATGGTTCGCACGCCGTCGAGGCTCCAGGCCCAGGCGCCGCACTCCGTCAGGTCAAGATCTGGAAGGACATGGTTGTTGCGCGGTCGGCCGATCCGGCCGCCGGCGCATATCTCTCGGCGATTCTTGGCCGGCCTGTCGATCTCGTCTATTTCGACGATCCGACAAACCGGCCGGTCGACCCTGAATTCGGCCAGCCTGGCGATTACGTCGGCTTTGCCGACGGTTTTCCGCTGCTGGTCGCCACGACGGGCTCGCTGGCCCATCTGAACAGCCATCTTGCCGGGCCCATCGAGATGGCGCGGTTTCGCCCGAACATCGTCATCGACGCAGAAGGCGCATGGCCCGAAGACAACTGGAAGACGATCCGCATCGGCGCTGTCGAGTTGCGGATCGCAAAGCCCTGCTCGCGCTGTGTCATCACCACCCGCGATCCGCACAGCGGCGAGCAGCCGGACCCGCGCGAGCCGTTGCAGACGCTTGGCAAACTCCACCGCTCCGCCAAGGGCGGCATCATTTTCGGCCAGAATGCGATTCCCAACAACGCCGGCACGATCTCGATCGGCGACGCAGTCGAGGTCGTGGAGGCGGGCGTCTCCAACCTGACATAGTCCGCGGGTTCTTCTAATGCCGTAGAGCGTCGGCGGCCGCCATGCTCGCCAGGTCGGCAATGGCCGCTAGTGGAAGCCAGACGATCGGAGGCCCCATGACCCGTATCGGTTTTGTCGCGGCATTCCTTTTGATCGGCACTGCGGCGGCGTCGGCTGCATTACCTCCCTACTGGCAGCGCAAGGCCGAGATCGACGCCATCACCGACAGCGGCGATGTTGCGCGCAGGCTGGAAAATCACGGCCCGATCGACGTGATCGAGCATATCGGAAACGACCACTACCGGGTGGGTGGCGGCGGCTGCACGCTCGATGTGTTTACCGTCGACGATGCGAGCGCGGAACCGATGCCGGGCCCACGCAAGTTCAAGCTGCAGATAGGCAAGCTCGTCTGCAAATGAGACGCCCTACGCGGCGCCCCTTCAGGCGCGGCCGTAAAGCGGCACCAGAGTGCCGCTCATCGCCAGATTGGCCGGCGATGCCAGATAGGCGATGGCTTCGGCGGCGGCTTCCAGGCTGACCCATTTGGTGACATCGGCATCCGGCATGTCGGCACGGTTGGCGGGCGTATCGAGCGTCGAGGGCGCGACCGCGTTGACCAGTATGCCCTTGTGCTTCAGCTCTTCCGCAATTGCCACCGTCATTGCCGCCACCGCGGCCTTGCTCGCAGCATAGGCGACCTTGCCGGCGCCGCGACGCGGGTCGAGCCCGGCGCGGGCCGTGACATTGACGATGCGGCCCGCAGTAGCCGAGCCAAGCATCGAGCGCACTGCCGCGCGGCAGCACAGGAAGGCAGTGCGGGCGTTGGTGTCCATCATTTCGGCAAAGGATGCCGATTCGATCTTTTCGACAGGTGCTCCGGCAAAGCCGCCGGCCAGATGGATGGAGGCCCACAGATCAGGAACGCTGTCGTAAAAGGCGTCGACCTTGGCGGGATCGGCGAGATCGACATTATGCGCCAGCCGGACGCGATCATGTGCCGTGAAGGGAAAATGCGTGGGGGCCGAGGCATGGGCATTCGGCACGTGGCAGATCGCGCCGTCGGCCAACAATTTGCCGACAACCGCTGCACCGAGCGCCCCGGTGCCACCGGTCACCACGATATGCTTTCCCTGAAGTGTTTCCGTCATCCTGGACGCTCCTGTCGTTTTTTATGATTTTTGTCTGTCGTTATGCCGCGCCGACGCAAAGCGTCGCGCCTTTTGCACGATCACTCAACCGCCATCTCGACATGGCAGTGTTGCGTCTTTGCATCGCTCGAAGCAGCCGGCAGCCCCGTTGCCGGCGCATGGACGTACGGCGGATGGCAAAGCGTCAATCGATGGTGATTTCGATGACGTGCGGTAGCCCGGTTGCGCGTGCGCGTTTGAGCGCATCGGCAAGATCAGCAGTACCGGCAAGCCGTTCGGCGGCAATGCCGTAAGCCTCGGCCAGCTTGCAGAAATCCGGTGGCGCCGGCGACACGCCGACTGGTTCGACGCCGACATCGAGCATCGAAGTCTCGATCTCGCGATAGCCTCTGTTGTTCCAGACGACGAAGATGACCGGCGCCGGCGCATCGAGCGCCGCGCCCAGTTCCGGCAAGGTGAACTGGAAGCCGCCGTCACCGGTGAGGCAGACCACCGGCACGCCGGGCATGGCGAGCGCGGCGCCGATCGCCGCCGGCGGCCCATAGCCGAGTGCGCCGAAGCCGGTGGCGGCGTTGAACCAGCCGCCCGGCCGGTCGTGGTCGTAGTAGAGATTGGCGGCGTAGATCGGCTGTGTGGAATCGCCGACGATTATGGCGCCCGGCAAGGCGTCGCGGATGGTTTCCACCGCATGCACCTGTGCCGCGTAGGCAGGGCTCAGTTCGGCAAAGGCCGCCTTTCGTGCCGCGTCGGCGCGGCTCTCGCCGTCCTTCGCTGCGACATGTTCAGGGCCTGTCGCGGCAAGCAAGGTTTCGATCGCCTCAGCGCAATCGGCCTGGATGCCGACGCTCACCGGGCGACGGGCGATCTGGTCGGCGCCGATATCGATGCGGATCAGGTTGGCCGGCAAGACAAAACCGCCATCGCTGTAGCCGTCGTAGTCGGTCGGGCCGAATTCGGTGCCGGCGGCGATGACCAGATCGGCGTCGGCCATCAGCGCCCGCACTGCCTTCAGGCTGGGACTGGCGGGTACGCAAAGCGGATGCGCGTGCAGCAGGCCGCGCGCATTGGCGGTCTGGACGACAGGCGCACCCAGCCGCTCGGCCAGGTGCTGCAAGGGCTCACCGGCGCGCTTGGCACCACCGCCGGCCAGGATCAGCGGCCGGTGCGCGGCGGCGATGAGCTTGGCAGCTGCGGCAATGGCCGCGCCATCCGGCGCCGGCGGCGCTGCATTGCTTAGCAAGGCAGCAATGCCGTCGGCCGGTTTGACCATGACATCGGTCGGGATTTCGATATGCACAGGCCCCGGTCGCGAGGACGAAAACAGCGCGAAGGCCTGCGCCAAAGCGCCGGGCAACTCGCTGGCCTCGGTGACGCGCTGCGAAAACAGCGCCACCTTCTCCATCATGCCGCGCTGGTCCGGCAGCTCGTGCAGGAAGCCCAGCCCCTTGCCCAGCGTCGGCATCGCGTTGACGCCCGAAATCACCAGCATCGGCACCGAATCGGCGCGTGCCTGGCCCATGGCGGTGATGGTGTTGGTCAGCCCCGGCCCGGTGATGACGAAGGCGACGCCCGGTCTGCCGCTGGCGCGCGCGTAGCCATCGGCCATGAAGCCGGCGCCTTGTTCGTGCCGCGGCGTGATGTGGCGGATTTTTGAGCGCGCCAGGCCGCGGTAAAGCTCGACCGTATGGACGCCCGGAATGCCGAAGACGGTGTCGACGCCATGCGCCTCGAGCAGCGTGATGAGGGCTTCGCCGAGCGTTGTCATTTGTCTTTTCCCCTTTCCGGTGCGAGGCCGAGCTCGGCCTCTATGGCTTTGACGCCGATCGCCGCCAATTCGCCAGGCGAGAACATCTCTGCGGCCAGACAGCCTTCGACCCAGAGCCCGTCGATGATCGCGTTGATCGCGATGGCATGGCGGCGCAGCTCATTTGCGTCCGGCCTGCGCTGTTCGGCGCCGAGCACTTCGGCCACGACCGCTTCCACCTCGTTGCGAAAGCCGAGATAGCCTTCGCGGTGCGCTCGGGCGAGCGACGGATCCGCGCCGGCGCGGCCGATGAAGGTTGCCCAGAGCGAAAACACCCGCGCATCGATGATCGGCGCATTGAGGTTGGCGGTGACGAAGGCCGCAAGGCGCTGGCGCGGCGAAGAATTTTCCATCAGCAATGCCGCTTTCGCCTGCTCGGTCATGCGGCCCATCAGCGCCGCGTAGGCTTCCTGCAGCAATTCCTCCTTGCCGGGGAAATAGTGCCGGATCAGCCCGGCGGTGACACCGGCGCGCAAGGCGATGGCGCGCAGGCTGGCGCCCTCCAGGCCATGTTCCGCCACGCTGTCCAGGGTCGCGTCGATCAGGTCCTGCCGCCGTCGCTCCTCGCCCTCGCGACGGAACTTGCGGCGCTCATTCATTGGCGCAGGATGGGCCGCGTCAGGCATGTCGGCCCACCTTCGCAGGCGATGCAGAGCGCATCCGCGTCGAAGATTTCAACCGTGCAGCCGGCTGCTTCCATCGCGGCCTGGGTCTTGGGAAAGCCTGCAACGGCAATGACCTTGTGCGGGCTGGTTGGCAGCACGTTCAGGCTGAGGCCGTTGGACGCGGCAAACTCTTCGGCGTCGCCTTCCACCAGCCGGATGCCGCGTGCCTTCAGCAACTGATAGAACGGAGCCGGCAAAAGCGGTGAATAGACCAAAGCGAGGTCGTCGGCCAGCGGGCTGATCACCGACATCAGATGCAGGCACGCCTCCTCGCCCTGCCACAGCGGCAGATCGAAGCCGTAGACGGAAATGCCCAGCGGCGTCAGCAGGTTGGACACCTGCTGGATGCCTTCCTGGTTGGAGCGCACGCCGCGCCCGATCACCAGCGTACTGTTATCCAGCCATACGCAATCACCGCCTTCGACCTGGCCGGGAGCCTCGACACGGCCGAGGATAGGAATACCCAGGCGTGTGTAGGTTTCCTCATGCAGCGATGGCTCCCTGGCGCGCAATGCCTTGCCCATGGACAGGATCAGCGCGCCGCGGTCGGTCATCAGCGACGGGTCGTGCGTGAATACAGAGTCCGACAGTCCGTCGGCCTTGTCATCGATCCATTCGATTTCGGCGCCGGAAGCCGCCACCAGCTCTGCGAGGGTCGCGTGCTGCGACGCCGCTTTCGCCGGGTCGAAACCCGGGCCATAGTGCCAGGTAGCCCTGTCGGCGCCGCGCATGGCATTGGCTGCCGACCGCATCAGCACACGCCGCAGCGGCGCCGCCATGGACTGTGATCCGAAAGCGCTCATCGATGCCCTTTTCAATGCCGTGTTCAGGGTGAAAAAAATGGAAGAAATTTCATCGAACGCTATTTATACACTTGCACAATAAGGCCGCAAGTGCCGTAATGAGCGGGATTGACGGGCTCGCGCTCTTGAGTCCATGCTGAAGTCTGGAGTGGCATTACAGCGTATGTTGATTAGCCGGATAGACGTTCGACGATCTGCCGTCGACCATGTGGTAGAGGTCTCCCGGTGAGCGCGGTGGGAGTCGCCACAGTCCCATCCGGCAAGGCGCTGAATAGGGCGGCCGAAGCCATCCATGTCGAGAACCTGCACAAGAAATTCGGCCAGCTGCATGTGCTGAAGGGCGTCTCGCTGTCGGCGCGCGACGGCGAGGTGATCGCCATCATCGGCGGCTCGGGCTCCGGCAAATCGACGCTGCTGCGCTGCATCAACTGCCTGGAGAACCCGACCAGCGGCATCATCCGTGTCAATGGCGAGGAGATCAAGCTCAAGGCCGACAGCCACGGCCACACCATTCCCGCCGACCGCCGGCAGATCGAACGCATCCGTTCCAAACTCGGCATGGTGTTCCAGAACTTCAACCTGTGGAGCCACATGACGCTGATCGAGAACGTCATCGAGGTTCCTGTGCACGTGCTCGGCGTCAAGCGCGACGTGGCGATCAGGGAAGCCGAAAAGCTGCTGGCGCGTGTCGGCCTCGCCGAAAAGCGCGACGTCTATCCGGCCTATCTCTCAGGCGGCCAGCAGCAGCGCGCGGCGATCGCCCGCGCCCTGGCCATCAACCCGCGCGTCATGCTGTTCGACGAGCCGACATCGGCGCTCGACCCGGAACTGGTCGGCGAGGTGCTGAAGGTGATCGGCGACCTGGCGCGCGAAGGGCGCACCATGGTGCTGGTGACGCATGAAATGAAATTCGCCCGCGAGGTCGCGACGCATGTCGTCTACCTCTACAACGGGCTGGTCGAGGAAGAGGGGCCGCCGGAGCAGATCTTCGGCGCACCGAAATCCGAAAGGCTGAAGCAGTTCATCCGCAACATCGGCTAGGAAGGCCGGGACGGAAGAAAACCGGGAACCAACAACAAACTGGGAGTCGTGACTATGAAGACTGTTCTGAAGACCTTCGCCGCAGCGCTGCTGCTCGGCGTCGCTGCCATGGGCGTGGCCAAGGCCGATCCGGTCAAGATCGGCGTCGCCGCCGAGCCCTATCCGCCCTTCACCTCGCCGGATGCCTCAGGCAAATGGGTCGGCTGGGAAATCGACTTCATCGACGCCGTCTGCGCCGAGGAGAAGCTCGACTGCGTCATCACGCCTGTCGCCTGGGACGGCATCATCCCGGCGCTGACGACCAAGAAGATCGACCTCATCGTCTCCTCTATGTCGATCACCGCCGAACGCGAGAAGACGATCGACTTCTCGGACAAGTACTATAACACGCCGACCGCCATCATCGGCCCGAAGGACCAGAAATTCGGTGCCACGCCGGACGACCTCAAGGGCAAGGTCGTCGGCGTCCAGGTTTCGACCGTGCATGCCGTCTACGCCAAGAAGCACTTCACTGGGGCAGCCGAGATCAAGGAATACCAGACCCAGGATGAAGCCAACAACGATCTTGCCGCCGGCCGCCTCGACGCGGTGCAGGCCGATTCCATCGCGCTCGGCGAATTCCTGAAGTCGGACCAGGGCAAGGCCTGCTGCGACCTGAAGGGCATGGTGGCTCCCGACGACGAAGTGCTCGGACCGGGCGTCGGCGCCGGCGTGCGCAAGGAAGACACCGAGCTGAAGGGCAAGATCAACGCCGGCATCAAGGCGATCCGCGCCAACGGCAAATATGACGAGATCTCGAAGAAGTACTTCGATTTCGACATTTACGGTGGCGGCGGCGCGCAGTCGAACTGACGATCCCTGCATGAGCTAGGGGGCATGGTGCTTAGCGCCATGCCTTCCTGCCCGATCTTTCCCAGACATGCTTGCCGCCGGCGCTGCCGTTGGCGGTTAGAGCCAGCAATCCGGGGGCGACGCTGATCGACGCACTTCTTTCGGCCTCGGCGGCCGGCATCATCGAGCTTCTTTCGCCCTACCCGCCAGGCTGGGGCGGCACGCTGTTGCTTGGACTGCTCCATTCGATCGAGATCGCGCTGGGCGCCACGGTCCTCGGTCTTCTGATCGGCACCGGCGGCGCCTTCGGTAAGCTCTATGGCGGCCCGGTCGTGCGCGACCTGCTCGCCGTCTACACGACCGTGGTGCGCGCCGTACCCGAACTGGTGCTGATCCTTCTGCTCTATTATGCCGGAACGGACCTGATCAACCAGGCGCTGACCGCCATGGGCTATCAGCGGGTCGATATCAGCGGCCTTGCGGCAGGCATCGCCGTGCTTGGCTTTGTCCAGGGCGCCTATTCGACCGAGGTGATCCGCGGTGCGATCCTGGCCATTCCACAGGGCCAGATCGAAGCGGCCCGCGCCTACGGCATGTCGCCCGGCCTCATGCTGCGGCGCATAACGCTGCCGGCGATGCTGCCCTTCGCCATACCGGGCCTCGCCAATCTCTGGCTCATTGCCACCAAGGACACGGCCCTTCTGGCAGTCGTCGGCTTCTACGAGCTGGCGCTGGCAACGCGGCAGGCCGCGGGCGTCACCAAGGCCTATTTCACCTTCTTTTTCGCCGCGGGCGTGCTCTATCTCATCTTGTCGCTGGTCTCCAACCTGCTCATCGGCCGCGTCGAGGCCTGGTCGCGGCGCGGCATGCCTTCGCTCAAGGATGCGCGCTGATGGCGGGAGAAGCGGCCATCATCAATGTTGCGGCCCGAACGTCGCTATGGTTGCAGCCGCATCGCATCGTGCTGATCCTGGTCGCGATCGCACTGGTTCTCGGTGCGGCCTTCTTCATGCGCTGGGACTGGCTGCCGCAATATTATGAAATGGGATTGCTGGGCATCTGGCGTTCGCTGTGGATCCTCGCTGTCACCTGCTTTCTCGGTTTCCTGCTCGCCGTGCCGCTCGGGCTGGCGCAGGCCGCCGGCCCGTTCTGGTTTTCCGCACCGGCCAAGACATTCTGCACCGTCATCCGCGGCACGCCGCTGCTGATCCAGCTCTGGCTGCTCTATTACGGGCTGGGCTCGCTGTTTCCGCAATATCCGTGGATCCGCGAATCCTGGATGTGGCCGTATCTCAGGCAAGCCTGGCCTTACGGCGTGCTGGCGCTGACCTTGTCCTTCGCCGGCTATGAGGGCGAAGTGATGCGCGGCGCCTTTGCCGGCGTGCCCAAGGGGCAGATCGAAGCCGCCCGCGCCTTCGGCATGAGCCGCTGGAAGATTTTCCGCCGCATCTGGCTGCCGCAGGCCATCTACCGGGCGCTGCCGACGCTGACCGGCGAAACCGTGCTGCAGCTGAAGTCGACGCCGCTGGTGGCGACGATCAGCGTCATCGACATCTTCGCCGTCTCGTCCAAGGTGCGGCAGGACACTTACCTGACCTACGAGCCCTTGCTGCTCCTGGCGCTGATCTACATGACGATCACCGGTATTCTGGTGTTTGCGTTCAGCAAGATCGAGGCGCGGATTCCGAACAAGGTGGGTTAGGGAATAGTGAGTAGGCAGTAGTGAGTAGTCAGCATATGACCGCGAAACGGCTTGCTTTCGCTACTCCGTACTGACTACTCCCTACTCACTCACCACCAATCGGGTCCGCACCATGCAACTCTCTCTCGACCAGGCAACCGGGCTTTGCCGGATGGCAGCTCTTGGCGCCGGCGCCAATGAAGAGGCGGCGCAGTCGCTCACTGCCTCGATCATCGCCGCCGAGGCGGAAGGGCTGTCGACCGTCGGGCTGACCCATTTCATCGATTACCTCGAAGCGCTGGAAGCCGGCCGAATCGACGGCAATGCCGACCCGGTGATCACCCGGCCGGCGCTCGCCGTCTATCTTTCCGATGCACGCGGCGGCCTGGCGCATACCGGCTTCGACCGCACCATCGACGACCTCGCCAAGGCGGCAAAGCTGTTCGGCGTCGCCATCTTTTCGCAGAAGAACGCCTATACGTGTGGCGCGCTCGGCTATTTCACCGGACGTCTCGCCCAGATGGGTCTGGTCTCCTTCGCCGCCACCAACGGGCCGGCGGTGCTGGCCGGCTCGGGCTCGGTCAAGCCGGTCTATTGCACCAATCCGATGTCGTTTGCCGCGCCCGCCGCCGATGGCGCGCCGCTGGTCATCGACCAGTCGTCGAGCGCCACCGCCTTCGTCAACATCCGCAAGGCGGCCGAGGACGGCAAGAAGATCCCCGAAGGCTGGGCGCTGGACGCCAGCGGCAATCCGACCACCGATCCGGCTGCCGCCATGAAGGGCGCCATGCTCGCCTTCGGCGGCCAGCGCGGCGCCAACATCGCGCTCATGGTCGAAGTCCTGGCGGCCGGCCTGTCGGGCGCCAACTGGTCGCTCGACGCGCCATGGTTCACCGGCGGACCGGACAGCCCGGGAACCGGCCTGTTCGTGCTCGCTGTCGAGCCAAAACTGCTCGATCCGGATTTCGAGCAGCGCATGAAGGACCAGCTCGACCGGCTGCGGCGGCGCTTCGGCGTCCACGTGCCGGGCCGAGCCCGCGCCGAAGCGGCGGAAAAGGCGCAGGCCCGCGGCATCAACGCCCCCAAGGCCGTGGTGCAGCGCATTTCCGAATTCGCCGAACGCTATTCGAGCTGAAGCAGTCCTGCGACAGCGAATTTTTCCGCGCCCTGCTGAACCTTTCTGCCGATCGCGGCGACCAATAGCTGCCGGGTCGGGTTTGCCCGGTCGGTGTCTTCTGTCGGATGCGTTTAGGGCCGGGGCGGGCGTTTGCCGTCTCAGGTCAGCCGCCTCGAGCCCTGTCTCGACCGTTGCGTCACCCGGAAAACCCCGCTTCGGCGGGGTTTTCTGCGTCTCATGCCAGCCGCGCTAAACATGACGTTGAAAGTTAACTTTTGTTAACTTGACTTGCCGGGGACCATCGGGCGTTTGCAAGGGGTCATCACAACAGGAGCTACGATGTCCGTAACCACCGACGCTTCCCGCGAGAGACTGATCATCCCGGCGTTTGGCCGCCTGTATTCGTCGCTGCATGACGGCGTGGAAACCCTGCTTCGCGTCATCGCCGGTGGGTTTCTCACCATCCACGGCTCGCAGAAGATCACCAACCCTTTCGGCGCCGCCGAAATGGTCGAAGGTCTCGGCTTCTATCCCGGTGCGTTCTGGTCCCTGCTTTTGTCCTGCACCGAATTCTTCGGCGGCATTTTGATCGCCATCGGCCTGTTGACCCGTCCGGCCGCCTTTGCCGGTATGTTCGTGCTTCTGGTCACCGTCTGGTTCCACTGGATCACGGTCGGCCAGGGGTTTTCCGGCGCCGAAAAGTCGCTTCTTTGGGCGGCGATCCTGCTGTTCTTCGTCATCCGCGGCGGCAACCGCCAATCGGTCGACGCTCGCATCGGCAAGGCGTTCTGAAAGGTGCTTTACTTAGACGCAATTCCGGACGGAAAACCGCTTCACACTTTTCCTGGAATTGCTCAGAAAGGAGGGTGGCAGCGACGACGCGTCACCCTTTGCCTTTGAGCCAAAACGGACTATGAAACGGCTTCAGCCAAGCTTTCGAGCGCCGGAGCCAGCCATGACCGAAATCCTGCAAATCCCCAAGCTCGTGGTCGTCTTCGGCGGCTCCGGTTTTGTCGGCCGTCACATCGTGCGGGCGCTGGCCAAGCGCGGCTACCGCATCCGGGTTCCGGTGCGTCGGCCCGATCTCGCGGGCCATCTGCAGCCGCTCGGCAATGTCGGCCAGATCCAGCCGGTGCAGGCCAATGTGCGCGTGCGTTGGTCGGTCGACCGCGCCGTCCAGGGCGCCGACCACGTCATCAACCTGGTCGCCGTCCTGCATGAGAGCGGCCGGCAGAAATTCAACACCTTGCACGAGTTCGGGGCCCGCGCCGTTGCCGAGGCCGCGCGCTCGGTCGGTGCCGGGCTCACCCACATTTCGGCGCTTGGCGCCGACCTCAACGCCGAGTCCGACTATGCCCGAACCAAGGCGCTCGGTGAAAAGGCTGTGCTGGAGACCGTTCCCGACGCCGTCATCTTCCGTCCCTCGATCAATTTCGGACCGGAAGACAGCTTCTTCAACCGTTTCGCCGACATGGCGCGCTATTCGCCGGTGCTGCCGCTGATCGGCGGCGGCCAGACCAAGTTCCAGCCGGTCTATGTCGGCGATGTCGCCGAGGCGGTGGCGCGTTCGGTCGAAGGCAAGATCAAGGGCGGCCAGATCTACGAGCTCGGCGGGCCGCAGGTGCTCACCTTCAAGGAGTGCATGGAAGAGCTGCTGACCGTCATCGAACGCAAGCGGCTCCTGGTGCCGGTGCCGTGGTGGGTGGCCAACCTGCAGGCCTCGATCCTCGGCCTGTTGCCCAATCCGCCTTTGACCAAGGACCAGGTGCTGCAGCTGCGCCAGCACAACATCGTCTCGGAGGCGGCGATCAAGGCCAACAGGACGCTTGCCGGCCTCGATATCCAGCCGCAGTCGATTGGCAGCATCCTACCGAGCTACCTCTGGCGTTTCCGCGCCGCCGGCCAGTTCCAGCGCAAGCCCGCAGGCATCGCGTAACTAAGGCGTCACGCCCTAAACGCGCCGCGTCACCTGCATCGGCAGGCCGCCCTGCGGCTGCGTCGTCAATTTCTGCACCGGCCACGGTTTGGTTTCGGCCGTCACATCGAAGCGGAAGCGCGACAGCATGATGGCGAGCGCAATGATCGCCTCCTGCATGGCGAAGCTGGCGCCGATGCAGATGCGCGGACCGGCGCCGAAAGGCAGATATTGGAAGCGGTCGATCTTCTCGCGGTTTCCCGGATGGAAGCGCTCGGGCATGAAGGCGTCGGGCCTGTCCCACAATTTTCTGTGCCGGTGCACGACCCAGGGCATCACCAGCACGGCGGCGCGCTTGGGCAGCACCAGGTCGTTCCAGGTCTCCGTCTCGATGGGCTCGCGGTTGATCGACGGTGCCGGTGGATAGAGCCGCAGCGCCTCCTCGAAGGCGGCGCGGGTGAAGGGCATGGCGTCCAGCCACTTCGTCGGATCGGGCTCGCGCGCCAGCACCGCATCGATCTCGCGCTCGATTTTTTCGCGCTCCCACGGCGCTTCGGCAAGGCAGTAAAGCGTCCAGCCGAGCGCCCGCGCGGTCGTCTCGTGGCCGGCGCCGATGAAGGTGATGATGTTGTCCTCGACCTCGGCGCGCGTCAGCCCGTCCGGGCCTTCGGCCCTGAGCAGAAGCGTCAGGAAATCCTGCGGCGCGGTGTCGGGGTCGCGCTTCAGCCGTTCCTCGCGCATCTTGACCGTATCGGTTACGATCTTGCGGAAGTACGCCATGGTCTTGCGGCCGCGGATGCGGGTCAGCCGCGGCAGCCATTCGGGCGCGCGCAACAGATCCAGCGGATCGACGCGGCCCATGGTCTCGAACAGGCGGTCGATCTCCTGCGCGAAACTGCCGGGCTCGCCCGAAATCTCGTCGGAAAACAGCGTTTCGGCCAGGATATCGTAGGTGAGCAGCGTCATGTCGTGGGCGATATCGGACATGCCGCCACTCTCGTAACGGGTGACGAACTGCATCGTGCGCCGCAGCATCGGCTCGGCAAAGCCGAAGATGTGGCGCGGCGTGAACACCGGCGCCATCGCCTTGCGCGAGCGTTTCCACACCTCGCCCTCGGCGGTCAGCAGGCCGTCGCGCAGGATCGGGCGCAAGATCATCTGGCGCACCGTCGCCATCTTGTAGTTCTTGGCGTTGTCGATCAGCACGTGTTTGATGAGGCCGGGATCGTTGGCGACGATCAGATGCCCGCCGACGCCATTCGCCGAAATCCAGGGTTCGTTGTAGGTGTGCTCGCCCCACAATTCGAGCGGATTGCGATAAACGATCCGCATCATCTCCAGCGTCGAAGGCGGCGTCGTGCGCGGCTTGGGCGCCGGCGGCACGAAGGGGACGGGCTGCGTGTCCATGAGGTACTCCGCTGATGCCTCAATGTAGTGGCTGGCAATCGGGGCGTCCATGTGACCGAAGGGCAGACCGGAACCCTGCATCGCGGGCATGCTTCGACTGACAGCCTGTTCATCGGATCGTGACCGCCTGTGAAACGGCTGCGCCTTGTCCAGCAGGGCACTCTGCAGTAGGTGACAGTCACCAACAGATACTGCCAACCGCCCAGGAGAGCCCGCCTTGAAGCACCAGCTGAACATCATCATCGGCAGCACGCGGCCCGGCCGCGCCGGGCCGGTCTTCGCCCACTGGCTGGAGGGTTTTGCGCGCGAACACGGCAAATTCGAACCGGTGCTGACCGACATTGCCGCATTCCACCTGCCGGTTCTGGACGAACCGCATCACCCGAGGCTTGGCAATTATCAGAACGACCACACCAAAGCCTGGTCGAAGGCCATCGATGCCGCCGACGCCTTTGTGTTCGTGGCGCCGGAGTACAATTATTTCGTTGCGCCGGCGATCGTCAACGCCATCGACTACCTGCTCCGCGAATGGAAATACAAGCCAGCCGCCGTTTTCAGCTATGGCGGCGTCTCCGGCGGCCTGCGCGCCGCGCAGGCGCTGAAGCCGCTGCTGACCTCGGTCGGCATCATGCCGATCCCCGAAGGCGTCGCGCTGCCGCTGTACCAGAAACTG
Organism: Mesorhizobium sp. CNPSo 4684; assembly: GCF_057784315.1. NCBI lineage: Bacteria > Pseudomonadati > Pseudomonadota > Alphaproteobacteria > Hyphomicrobiales > Phyllobacteriaceae > Mesorhizobium > Mesorhizobium sp. CNPSo 4684. The sequence continues at coordinate 26,200 of NZ_JBWLUX010000025.1, forward strand.
CTGGAGAGCGACGGCTCCTTCAAGGCCAGCGAGCAGGTGCAGGGCGGAACCAAAGCCATGCTGGATGAGCTGTCGCGCTGGAGCGAGGCGCTGAAGCCGATGCGGGCTGCGTAAAGCAGCCGGTATTCGGCCCCGGCTTGCTCATGCCATAAAGAGATGGAATGGTCGGCAGGTGACTGAGCCGGGGGGCGGTTCGACTTGCGGTTTTTGTTTGCCTTGCTGCTGATGCTTGCGACGACCGCTATCGCTGCGGCGGAGCGGCGCGTGGCGCTGGTCATTGCCGATGACGACTATCGGCTGGTGCGGAAGCTCTCCAATCCGGTCAATGACGGCGAGGCGATGGAAGCGGCGCTGAAAAAGCTTGGCTTCGAAGTCGTCCTCGAAACCAACCGCGACCTCAGGCGCATGCGCCGTGCGTTGGACGATTTTCGCGAGGACGCCAAGGGCGCCGATGTGGCGCTGGTGTATTTTTCCGGCCATGGCGTCGAAATCTCCGGCGACAACCGGCTGTTGCCGGTCGACGCCGATGCCTCTTCGCTCGACCAGCTGGAAAAGACCAGCCTGCCGCTGGAAGAGGTGCGCGATGCGGTTGCAGCCACTGCCAAGGTCGGGCTGATCGTGCTCGATGCCTGCCGCAGCGATCCGTTCTCCGGGACCAGCGGCGACGGGCGCGGCGCGACATCGCTGATCAAGGATCTGGTGGACAAGGTCAAGCCGGGTCTCGGGCGCATCGGCAAGGCGGAAAACATCCTGTTCGCCTTCTCGGCCGCGCCCGGCGAGACGGCCGCCGACGGAACCGGCGCGAATTCGCCCTTTACAGCGGCGCTGACCAAATATCTCGGTACCGAAGGGCTTGAGATACGCTCGGTGCTGACGCTGGTGCAGCAGGAGGTCTATGACCTCAGCCGCGGCAAGCAATTGCCCTATGTCGAGAACGGACTGCCGAAGCTGTTCTTTGCCTCGGCGGCCAAGGAGCAATTGCCGGAGCGCGAACGGCTGCTGCTCGCCATGGCGGATGTGACGCCCGAGATGCGCGGCGCGGTCGAACGGGTCGCCAGCGATGCCGACATGCCGCTGGCGCCGCTCTATGGCGCGCTGATCAGCACCGATAACAGCCATCTCTCCGGCGAAAGCCTGGACGCCCGGCTGCGCGAGGCCGCCGACGCCTTCGTCAAGGTGCGTGACGACATGAAGACCCTGGCCGCCGATGATCCGACGGTGACGGCGCTGCGCCGGCAGGCCGAAGAGCAGTTGTCGCTCGGCGCCTTCGATGGCGCACGCGTGATCCTTGCCAAGGCCGCCGACATCGACAATGTCTCGCGCAACACATTGAAGTCCAAATTCGTCAGCCGCACCCTTTCCGAGGCCGCGACGCGCTTTCTGTCAGGCGGCGCGGCACGCGCCAGCCTCGACTATGCCACCGCCATCAAGGACTATGAAACGGTGCTGTCGCTCTACGGCGAGGCCGGGCAGACCTCGCTCAGCCTGGAACAGGCCGACCGGCAGAGCCGCACGCTGGAAGAACTCGGTATCCTCTATACGACGGTCGGCAATGTCGAAGCAGCCGGCCGCGCCTTCACCGCACTGCTGGCCAATCTCGAGCAGCGGGCGCGTCAGGAAACCGACCCCAGCGTCAAACGCGATCTCGCCATCGGCCATATCAAGCTCGCCAACATAAAGATGGCGCAAGGCGACCTGTCGGCCTCTCTGCAAAACTATGAGGCGGCCAGGGACATGCTGCAGGATCTGACCGCAAAGGCCCGTGACAAAAAAGACTGGCTCGGCGATCTGGCCATGGCCAATGACAAGATCGGCAATGTGCTGGCGACGCAAGGTGATGTGGGTGCGGCAGCCCAGGCCTATCAGCAAAGCCTGGCCATCAAGCAGCAATTGGCCAATGCCGAGCCGAACAGCGTCTATTTGCTGCGCGACCTGACCATTACCTATGACGAAATCGGCGATCTTGCCCGCACCGCCGGCCAGCTGGATGGCGCCCAGACGGCGTTCGAAGAGAGCCTGAGAATTCGGCTGGCGCTGGCGCAGAATAATCCCGATGACCCCAGGCACCAGCACGCTGTCTCCGTCAGCTACACCAGAATCGGCGATGTTCTGCGCGAGCGTGGCGACGCTGCCGGTGCGCTCGACGCCTACAACAAGAGCCAGGTGATCGCCGAAGCGCTTGTGCGGCGCGACTCAAACAACACCGATTTGAAGCGCGACCTGTCGGTCGGTTACGTCAAGATCGGCAAAGCTTACAGCGACCAGAAGGATTGGCCGCTCGCGCTGGAGTCTTTCCAGCAGGCGCTGGCCACGGCGCGCGACCTTGCCGCCATCGATCCCGGCAACACGGACTGGCAGCGCGACCTGTCTGTGTGTCTCGAACAGGTCGCCGAGGTGCTTAGAGAGCAGGGCGATGCCAGCGGTGCTCTGCAAAACTATCAGGACAGTCTTGCTATAGCCGACCGGCTGGCCAGGCTCGATCCTGCCAATTCGAACTGGCAGCGCGATATGTCGATCACCCTGCAGAAGATCGGCTATCTGGAAACCGACCGACGTCACTTTGAGGGCTCCAAGGCGGCATTCGAAGCCAGCCTCGCCATTGCCCAGAAATTGGCCCAGGCCGATCCGGACAATGCGATCTGGCAAATCGATCTGGCGCGCGCCTACGTCGCCTATGCCTATGTGGCGAGGGATCCGAAGGCTGCGCTGACCAAGGCGCTCAAGCTGACGCTGGAGCTCGACCGTACGGGACGGCTGGCGCCCGGGGACAAATTCATGATCAAATATTTGCGCAACCTTCTGGCCCATTCCAACGCCCGAAAAAAATAGCCGGCTGCCGGCTGGGGATTCGGTCCCCGAAATCCCCGCAAACCTTGGAAAAACCGCCTTTAGCGCCTATATCTAACCAATATCAGAGGCGCGATTCGGGGTCGATTTTTCGCGCTGCACAAGCGGCATCTAGACAACAGGTTTTCATGAGCGACCAGACCGAGAACACCAACGGCGTCGAAGCCGAATACGGCGCCGATTCCATCAAGGTTTTGAAGGGGTTGGACGCTGTCCGCAAGCGGCCGGGCATGTATATCGGAGACACCGACGACGGCTCGGGCCTGCATCACATGGTCTATGAGGTGGTCGACAACGCCATCGACGAGGCGCTGGCCGGCCATGCCGACCTGGTGACGGTGACGCTCAATCCCGACGGTTCGGTCACCGTTATCGACAATGGCCGCGGCATTCCGACCGATATCCACACCGGCGAAGGCATTTCGGCGGCCGAAGTGATCATGACGCAGCTGCATGCCGGCGGCAAATTCGACCAGAATTCCTACAAGGTGTCAGGCGGCCTGCATGGCGTCGGCGTCTCAGTGGTCAATGCGCTCTCGGCCTGGCTGAAGCTGAAAATCCGCCGCAACGGCCAGATTTTCGAAATGAGCTTCACGCACGGCAATTCCGACGCGCCGCTCAAGGCCACCGGCAGTTATAAGCAGAACAAGCAGCCCGGCACCTATGAAGGGCGCAGCGGCTCCGAAATCACCTTCTTTCCGTCGTCAGAAACCTTCACCATGGTCGAGTTCGACTTCGGCACGCTGGAGCACCGGCTGCGCGAACTCGCCTTCCTGAATTCCGGCGTGCGCATCATTTTGACCGATGCCCGCCATGCCGATCTCGTGCGTCATGAGCTGCACTATGATGGCGGGCTGGAAGAGTTCGTCAAATATCTCGACCGGGTCAAGAAACCGCTGATCGACAAGCCGATCGCCATCAAGGCCGAGCGCGACGGTATCACCGTCGAAGTGGCGATGTGGTGGAACGACAGCTACCACGAGAATGTGCTTGCCTTCACCAACAACATCCCGCAGCGCGATGGCGGCACCCATCTCGCCGGCTTTCGTGGCGCGCTGACGCGCCAGATCACCGGCTATGGCGAGTCCTCGGGTCTGACCAAGAAGGAAAAGGTGGCGCTGATCGGCGACGATTGCCGCGAAGGCCTGACGGCGGTGCTATCGGTCAAGGTTCCTGACCCGAAATTCTCCTCGCAGACCAAGGACAAGCTCGTTTCTTCAGAAGTCCGTCCGGTGGTCGAAGGCCTGGTCAACGAGGCGCTTGGCACCTGGCTCGAAGAACACCCGACCGAAGGCAAGGTGGTCATCGACAAGGTGATCCAGGCGGCCGCCGCGCGCGAGGCGGCGCGCAAGGCGCGCGACATCACCCGCAAGAGTTCGCTCGGCGTCACCTCGCTGCCCGGCAAGCTGGCCGATTGCCAGGAACGCGACCCGGCGAAATCCGAAATCTTCATCGTCGAGGGTGACTCGGCCGGCGGCTCGGCCAAGGGCGGCCGTTCGCGCCAGAACCAGGCGATCCTGCCTTTGCGCGGCAAGATCCTCAATGTCGAGCGTGCCCGCTTCGACCGCATGCTCGGCTCCGAGATGATCGGCACGCTGATCACCGCGCTCGGCACCTCGATCGGCAAGGACGAGTTCAACGCCGACAAATTGCGCTACCACAAGATCATCCTGATGACCGACGCCGACGTCGACGGAGCTCATATCAGGACCTTGCTGCTCACCTTCTTCTTCCGGCAGATGCCGGAGCTGATTGAGCGCGGCCATCTCTACATCGCCCAGCCGCCGCTCTACAAAGTGACACGCGGAAAAAGCTCGCAATACATCAAGGACGAAAGCGCTTTCGAGGAGTTCCTGATCGGCTCCGGGCTGGAGGAGGCGTCGCTGACACTCGCCTCCGGCGAGGCGCGGGCCGGGCAGGATCTGCGCGGGTCCATCGACGATGCGCTGGCGGTGCGCCAGCTCATCAACGGTCTGCACACGCGCTACAACAGGGGCGTGGTCGAGCAGGCGGCGATTGCCGGCGCGCTCAATGCCGATGTGCTCAACGATCTTGGCCGCGCCAACGCCATGGCCGAACGCGTCGCCCAGCGTCTCGACATCATCGCCGAGGACACCGAGCGCGGCTGGACCGGCCGCCTGTCGACCTCCAATGAAGGCGTCGGCGGCTATGTCTTCGAGCGCACGGTGCGCAGCGTCAAGGAATTCGCGCAGCTCGACGCCGGGCTGATCAATTCGGCCGACGCACGCCAGCTCGACCGCTATGCGCCGCGCCTCATAGAGGTCTATGGCGAGCCGCCGGTGCTGCGCCGCAAGGATGTCTCCGAAACCATTTCGGGGCCGCTGGCGCTGCTCAACGCGGTGTTTGCGACCGGCCGCAAGGGCCTGACCATGCAGCGCTACAAGGGCCTTGGCGAGATGAACGCCGAGCAGCTATGGGAAACCACGCTCGACCCGAATGTGCGCTCGCTGCTGCAGGTCAAGGTCAATGACGCGACCGATGCTGACAGCTTGTTTTCGCGGCTGATGGGCGACGAGGTCGAACCGCGGCGCGAATTCATCCAGGACAACGCGCTGTCGGTAGCCAATCTGGATATTTGAGGACGGACGCCTCGCTATCGCTTCGTCATCCTAGGATGACGAAGTCGGGAAGGCTTCCGCCAATCTCCACCGATGAACCGCTCTCGACACCGCCGCTCAGCTCGGTTCCAGTTTGCGGCCAAGGTCGACGGCGTCGCGCAGCACTTGCAGATGCGAGCGCGGCGCGGCGTCTGCCGGCGGGGCGACCTCGCCGCCGGTTGCCGTCAATGACCAATAGAGCGTGTGGGTGAAGAGGCGGCCGAGCGCGCTGTGCAGCTCGACCTGGATATTCTCGACGCCGGGGCCGAAATTTTCCGTCATCGGTCCCGAAATGGGATCGCCTGTCGCCCAGCCATTGCCGCGATCGAAGACGTTGGTCCAGCGCGTTGCCGCAAACACCGCGCCATGATGCACCGCGCGCTGCGCCTTGCCTGCAGCGCTGTGACCTTCCTGATAAAGCACGGTGCCTCCGGCCCGCCCGCTATCGGCAATCGGTGGGCAAGCCGAAAACAGCCGCTCGGCAAGGCCGCGCCTGAATTCAGCGAGATTGTAGGTCACCAGGAACTCGCTGTGGGAGAGCGGGCTGCCAAGGGTGACGAAATCGCTGATCTTCCACGGCAACGGATGGTCGGCATCCTTGGTCCGAAGCTGCTGGTAGAGCGCCCATTGGCCGCGCCGGAATCCCGCGAGGTCTTCAAGGTTCTTTGGCCACGCTAACCCATCAGAGCCGAGCGTTGCATTGTCGACGGCCTCGACCGCCGCCAGTTTGGCCTTGTCGCGGACCGCTTCCAGCCTTCGCGGCCGGAACTCGGCCCACAAGATCTGCAGCAGATCATAGGCGATGATCGATCCCAGGCTGTGCGAGACCAGCACGATCCGGTCATAGCTGTCGTCCATCATCAGACGCCTGAGCAGCGTCAGGCCGCGGTCGCGGATCAGCGCCCGCTTCTCGATCGTTGCCGCCTCGGCGCGCACATAGGCGGCGACGTCGCCGAAATAGGGCAGGGCGAACTGGTCGACCGCCCAGATGATGAAAGAGGCGAGAGCGGTGATCACGAGGCCGGTAGCCACGGACACAGCCTGCTGCCAGACCGACGTCGCCAGCACCAGTGCCGCGCCGAGAATGAGGATGACGATCAAAAGCGTGGCGACATAGAGCTTGCGGGCGTCAGGCGGAATATCGGCGGGCTTGCGCCACAACAGGTTGGTCACCCAGGCGGCCAGCCGTCCGCGCGTCGTGCCTTGCGTGATGTCGGCCCAATAGAGTTCGTAGAAATCGGTGCGGCGGCCATCGACATCGTAGGGCGTGGTGATGCGGCGCAGCTCATGCGACTTGGTCCGGCTGTCGGGCGTGATCCAGCTCTGGTTAATCGTGGCGCTGGGATTGTCGGGATCAGGGATCTGGGCGTAAGGCGGAGCGCGGGTGGGATCGCTGCTCCAGACCGCGTGGACAAAGCCGCGCAGCGTATCCATAGGCCGCTGCTCACCCATGCCATGTACGATCACCACCGCCTGGCTGGGCTTGTGCGGCGCTCTTTTGGAAACCGGCGAGGCGACAGCTTTGGGCACCAACGTCTCCGTTGACGGCAATCCCGTCGACTGGACGGGATTGTTTCCATGCTACCCCCGGATGCTTCCCCGAGCCAACAATACACCGCAGCCGATGCGGAACTCCGTGAACCAATCCACAGTTTTGCAGTCTTGGCGCGTGCCAACGCGCCAAATAGTTCCATTCCCGGCAAACAAAATCATTTCATTGCCCGCCGGAACGGAAGTCGCCGCAAGACATTGTCAAACCATCGATCACGATTTCTCAAGGAGGCTTTCATGGGACGCGGTATTTTGCTCTGGTTGCTCGGTATTCCGATCCCGATCATCATTCTCATCATGCTGTTCGTGCGGTAGGAGGCGTCGATGCAGCCCACCGTATCGGCTATTGACCTATCCGCTTCGGAAGAATCCTCCGCCACGGCCGTCAGCTGGGGACCGATCATCGCCGGCGCTTTTGCGGCCTCGACGCTGACCTTCATCCTCATGCTGCTCGGCTCGGGGCTGGGGCTGACCATGGTCTCGCCATGGTCCGGCACCGGCGCCTCGCTGACTACCTTCGCGGTGTCCGGAGCGATCTGGCTCATCATCGTGCAATGGCTGTCCTCCGGTGTCGGCGGCTACCTCGCCGGACGCCTGCGGACCAAATGGGTCGGCGTTCACACCGACGAGGTCTATTTCCGCGACACCGCGCACGGCTTCCTCGCCTGGGCGCTGGCGACGCTGCTGGTCGTCGGCGTGCTCGGTTCGGCGCTTTCTGCTGTGATCGGGTCAGGTGTGCAGGCGGCTTCGACTGTGGCGTCGGGCGCCGCCATGGGTGCTTCGGCCGGCGCATCCGCCAATGCTGGCGCATCGGCCGACAATGCGACGTCCTATCTCGTGGATTCGTTGTTCCGGCCCGCCGATGCCACCAAGCTGGCGGCCGCCAATCCGGACAGCGACGCCGCAGCGGTCGGACAGGCCTCGCGCATCCTGATCGCCAGTGCGGCGGCAGGCGGGATTTCGGCTGACGACAAGACCTATCTGTCGCAGCTGGTCGCCGCCCGCACCGGTCTCTCGGAGGCCGACGCCAAAGCACGCGTCGACGCGCTTGTGGCCAAGGTCGAGGACGCCAAGGTCAAGGCAAAGCAGGCCGCCGACACCGCCAGGAAAGGCAGCGCCACCTTTGCCCTGCTTGGCGCCCTATCGCTGGTTATCGGCGCCTTCATCGCCAGTGCTGCCGCAGCGCTGGGCGGCAGGCAACGCGACGAGCAGGAAGCGGTTTTTATCGCCAACCGCTGAAGCAGCTACGCCACTGAAGGCAAAAGCCCGGCCGCACCAAGGCCGGGCTTTTTTTTCCTTCTGAATCGGCTGGATCAGTGATCCATGGCCTTGACGATTTCCTCGGTCATCTTCTTGGCGTCGCCGAGCAGCATCATGGTGCCGTCCTTGTAGAACAGCGTGTTGTCGATGCCGGCATAGCCGGAGCCGAGCGAGCGCTTGACGAACAGGCAGGTTCGCGCCTTGTCGACGTCGAGGATCGGCATGCCGTAGATAGGGCTGCTCTTGTCGTCACGGGCCGACGGATTGGTGACGTCGTTGGCGCCGATGACATAGGCGACATCGGCCTGCGCGAACTCGGAATTGATGTCTTCCAGCTCGAACACTTCGTCGTAGGGCACGTTGGCTTCGGCAAGCAGCACGTTCATGTGGCCGGGCATCCGGCCGGCGACCGGGTGGATGGCGTATTTCACGTCGACGCCATTGGCCTTCAGCTTGTCGGCCATTTCGCGCAGCGCATGCTGCGCCTGGGCGACCGCCATGCCGTAGCCCGGCACGATGATGACCTTCTGCGCGTTCATCATCAAATAGGCGGCGTCATCGGCCGAGCCCTGCTTGACCGTGCGCTCTATCCCGTCATCGGCCGCCGCAGCCGTTTCACCGCCGAAGCCGCCGAGGATGACCGAGATGAACGATCGGTTCATGCCTTTGCACATGATGTAGGACAGGATCGCGCCGGACGAGCCGACCAGCGCGCCGGTGATGATCAGCGCCAGATTGCCGAGGGTGAAACCAAGCGCGGCGGCTGCCCAGCCGGAATAGGAATTCAGCATCGAGACAACGACCGGCATGTCGGCGCCGCCGATCGGGATGATCAGCAGGACGCCGAGCAGCAGCGAGGCGGCGACGATCAGCCAGAACACCAGCTTCGCCTCGGTGGTGACCAGAAGCACGATCAGCACGATCAGCGCGACGCCGAGGACGGCGTTGATGAGGTGACGGCCGCCGATCATGATCGGCTTGCCCGACATGCGGCCGTCGAGCTTGAGGAAGGCAATGACCGAACCGGTGAAGGTGATGGCGCCGATGGCGACGCCAAGGCTCATCTCGATCAGGGCCTGGGCGTGGATGTCGCCATTGGTGCCGATGCCAAAGCTTTCCGGTGCGTAGATGGCGGCAGCGGCCACCATGACGGCGGCGAGGCCGACCAGCGAGTGGAAAGCGGCGACCAGCTGCGGCATCGAGGTCATGGCGATGCGGCGCGCGGTGACGGCGCCAACGCCGCCGCCGATGGCCAGACCAAGCACGATCAGGCCGAAGCCGCCGGCCGAAGGCACGGCCAGAGCCAGCGTGGTGGCAATGGCGATGCCCATGCCGATCATGCCGTACAGATTGCCCTGGCGGCTGGTGGTCGGATGCGACAGGCCGCGCAGCGCCATGATGAACAGGACGCCGGAGACCAGATAGAGGAAGGACGCGAAGTTGGCGTTCATGGCGCTCTACTTGTCCTTCTTCTTGTACATGGCCAGCATGCGCTGGGTGACCAGGAAGCCGCCGAAGATGTTGACCGAGACCAGCATCAGCGCGACGAAGCCGAAGCCGGTGGCAATGCCCGAGGCCGAGATGCCGACGGCCAGCAGCGCGCCGACGACGATGACCGAGGAGATGGCGTTGGTGACGGCCATCAGCGGCGTGTGCAGTGCCGGGGTCACCGACCAGACAACGTAATAGCCGACGAAGATCGCCAGCACGAAGATGGCGAAGCGGAAGACGAAGGGATCGATGGCGCCACCCGACAGGGCGTGCGCGGCATCACCCGCCGCTTCGGCACCGCCGGGGGCATTGGCCAGATTCTGCACCGCGAGCCGGACGGCGGCACTTGCTTGATCAAGCTGGTCGAGGGCTTTCTGCAAGGTCTGATCCATCACGCGATCCCCTTCGGCTTGGCGGCTTTTTTCGGCGCGGCCTTCTTTGGCGCGGCGTCGGCAACCATGGTTGTCGCCGAAATGGCCGCTGGCTCGACATGCGGCTTTTCCGGCGCCTTGGCGAAGGCCGGATGCACGACCTTGCCGCCATCGGTCAGCATCGTCGCCTTGACCAGGTCATCGTCGCGGTTGATGGCGAGCGTCTTCGTTGTCTTGTCGACCAGTGTTTCCACGAAAGCGAACAGGTTGCGGGCGTAAAGCAGCGAGGCCGACGCAGCGACGCGGCCGGGCACATTGAGGTGTCCGACGATCTTCACATTGTTGGCCGTGGTCACCACCTGACCTGGGACCGCGCCTTCAACATTGCCGCCGCGCTCGACGGCGAGGTCGACGATCACCGAGCCCGGCTTCATCGAGGCGACCATCGCTGCCGATACCAGTTTCGGCGCCGGACGGCCGGGGATCAGCGCGGTGGTGATGACGATGTCCTGCTTGGCGATGTGCTCGGCGGTGAGCGCCGCCTGCTTGGCCTGATATTCCTTCGACATCTCCTTGGCGTAGCCGCCTGCCGTCTCGGCCGCCTTGAACTCCTCGTCCTCGACGGCGAGGAACTTGGCGCCGAGCGATGCCACCTGTTCCTTGGCGGCGGGACGAACGTCGGTGGCGGTGACGACGGCGCCGAGGCGGCGCGCGGTGGCGATCGCCTGCAGGCCGGCGACGCCGACGCCCATGATGAAGATCTTAGCCGCCGGCACCGTACCAGCCGCCGTCATCATCATCGGCAGCGCCCGGTCATATTCCGATGCGCCGTCGATCACCGCCTGGTAGCCGGCAAGATTGGCTTGGCTGGACAACACGTCCATTGACTGGGCGCGGGTGATGCGCGGCATGAATTCCATCGAGAAGGCGGTGACGCCGGCCTTGGCCAGAGCCGCTACAGCGGCATCGTTGCCGTAGGGATCCATGATGGCGATGACCGCCGCACCCGATTTGTAGCCCTTCAGCTCGGCATCCGTCGGCCGGCGCACCTTCAGCACCACATCGGCTTTGCCGGCATCCGCAGCCTTGCCGATCGCGGCACCTGCCTTGGCAAATTCCTCGTCGGGAATGCGCGACCTGGTGCCGGCGCCGGTCTCGACGATGACGTCCAACCCCAACGCCGCAAGTCGCTTCACCGTGTCGGGCGAAGCAGCAACACGCGGCTCGTTGGCGTCGAGTTCACGAGGGATGAAAACCGTCTGCCCCACCGCATGATCCTTTCGGCTGGAACCTGTTTGCGCAACATGGCGGCCGGAGTCCGGCCGCCTTCCGGCAAAGGGTCTGAAAGTCTATCGGAGAATGAAGGCGCCGACGGCCAGGATCAGCGCGAACAAGATGACCGCCGAGAAGAAGCCACCTGCGAAGAAGCCGAAAGCCATGGCCAGGAGCAGGGCGCCGCAAAATAGCGAACCGTATTTGGCCAGCGCCAGAAAGCCGTGATAGGTGCGGTCGTGCTCCGCATAATCCATCTTCGCGCCCAGTTCGACAGGACCGGTCGGCGTGTGATCAGCCATAGGAATACCCCTTCGAAGACATCTTTGAGGCACATAGCGAAAAGCCGGGCCAAGAGCAATGGCGCTATTGCCGCACGACCGGTGACAACAGCCTCAAAGGAATGTTGAAAGCCGGCTATCCGGGCTTCGCGCCGGCCTCAGTCGAAGGTTGAGGATTTCAGCCGGCCAGATGCGGGAACAGGCCGAGCAGTCCGACGACGATCAGGTAAAGGGCGACGATGTAGTTGAGGAGCCGCGGCATCACCAGGATCAGCACGCCGGCGATCAGCGAGATCAGGGGGGTGAGCGCAAGCGAGTGGGTGGTCATGTCGGTTTCCCTTTCGATGGACGCGTCAGGCGCCGCGTCATCCAGAACGCCGAAGCCGCGGGAAAGCTCCAGAAGCAACGTGCTATATTTCGCGTGCTTTGTCAGCGTTACGCAGCTTCGCGGAAATATTTGGCTGTGGGCAGGATGGTCAGCGGCGCGAGCTCGCCGACAGGCGCCTTGGCAAACAGCATACGCCGCTCCAGCGCAGTCGACTGGAAGAAGGGAAAGCGTTGCAGCGTCGGCGCCATGTTCTGCTCGCAGATCGATTCATAGAAGAAGATCGGCATGGTGAAAGGCGGATAGAGGCGCGGCTCGCCGACCTGCACCGAGCCGAAGATGCGATGGTAGAACGCCGTGTGCTCTTCGCGGATCATCGAAATGCAGCTGGTGGCGTTGAAGAAGGTGTTGGCGATGACCGCGAGCCGCAGCGTGACATAGGGCAAGGCCCGGTTGGCCGACGACATTTGCGGATCGATCGCCAGCCGGCTCGGGTCGATGAAGGTTTCGCCGCGCGCCAGCCGCAGCAGCAGCCGGTCGCCGAAAACCGTCATGATCGGCGCTTCAGGGGCCTCGCGGGTCAGGTGATGGAGCCGGACGGTGCTGACGAGCTCGCCGTCCATGAAGACGCCGAAGCAGTAGCAATTGCGCGCCTCGTCAAGATGATCGGCGAGCTTTTGTTCGACGATGGTGTCAAGCAGGCCGTGCGTGTGAAAAGCCTTGTAGCGCAGCCGGTAGACTGCTTCGAGATCCTCGCCGCTTTCGCAGCGCCGGTATTCGATGCGCTCCAGAACGTCGAGCACATTGCGTGCGAACAGGGAAATCGGCTGGGATTTGCCTGCCGCACCCGAAGGCAGGCTTGACTGATGCGTGTCCATTACTTCCCCTCGTACCACCGCCGCACGAGAACAATACCGGACGACCGAAGGAACAAGAAGATGAAACTTAAATCGTCTCCGTTTACCGAACATTAACCTTAACGATTGGTTAACGCCTAGACAATACAACGCCTTTTAAAGCGGCGTTTCAAGCGCAATTTAATCGCGACAAATTCAGGGTTTTGCGAGTTTTGCCACCGGCCGCAATTCCGCGGCGAAAGGCCAGGTCACATTAGACATGGTCTCGATGCCCGACGCGCTCAGTGCCGCGCCGAACAGGAAGCCCTGGACGAGATCCGGCTTCACCGAATGCACCAGGATCTTGAGCTGCTCGAAGGTTTCCACGCCTTCGATGGTGACGGTCAGCCCGAGCACCCGGGTCAGGTCGACAACGCCCTTCAACAGGTCAAGCGAACGCTTGTTCTGGGTCACGTCCATCAGGAACGAACGGTCGATTTTGATCTTGTCGAGCGGCAGCTTGTGGAGATAGCTCAGGCTCGAATAGCCGGTGCCGAAATCGTCGAGCGCAATGCGCACGCCAAGCTGCTTCATCTCCTCGATATACTGGCGCGTCAGCGACTTGTCGTCGAGCAGCGCGGTTTCGGTGACTTCGATCTCGAGGCGGCCGGCGGCGAGCCCCGAACTGGCGAGCGCATCGCGCACCTTCTGGACGACGTCGCGGTTGCGGAAATCCTTGGCCGAAAGGTTGACCGAGACGCTGGTCTGGCCGGGCCATTTGGCGCATTCGACGCACGCCGCCTCGAGCACGAACGTGCTGATCTCGGAAATGATGCCCATTTCTTCGGCCAGCGGAATGAAGACGCTGGGCGAAACTGGCCCGAGATCGGGATGATCCCAGCGGCACAGCGCCTCGCAACTGGCTATGCGCATGGTGCTCATCGCCACGATCGGCTGATAGACCACCCGCAGCGCCTTGCCTTCAACGGCGGTGCGCAGGTCCGCCTTCATCAGCTGGCGGTTGCGGAACGCCGCATCCATCGCGGCCTCGAACAGCCGCCAGTTGTTCTTGCCGAGCTCCTTGGCCTTGTAGAGCGCCAGATCGGCCTTGACGATCATGGCGTCGACATCCGTGTCCTCCACCTTGGACAGCACAGCGCCGGCGCTGGCCTGGATGCGCAGGCCGTGGCCGGCGACATCCACCTCGCCCTGCAGATCGGCGAAAATCTGGTCGAGCAGGCCGGTCAGATGGCTTTCATCCTCGACCCGGTCGAAGAAGATCATGAACTCGTCGCCACCGAAGCGGCTGACATTGACACCTTGACCGGCGACGGCCGCCAGGCGTTCGGCAACGGCGTAGATCAGCCCATCGCCAACCGGATGGCCGAGCGTGTCGTTGACACTCTTGAAATCGTCGAGATCAATCACCGCCAGCGCGCACAGGCGGTCGCGGCTGCCCGACGCCATGGCTTCGCCGACCAGCTCATGGAAATAGGCGCGATTTGGCAGGCCGGTAAGGCTGTCGTAGCGTGCCATGAAGCGGATCTTTTCTTCCGCCTCCACGCGGGCGGTGACGTCCTCGAAGGTGATGACGCCGAGGTCCTGATTGCCTTCGCGTGCCGAGAACTCGAAGTACTGGCCATTGGAGAAGGAGACCAGCACCTTGCGGTCGCGACCCTCGCGCAGCGCGCGTGTCAGCTGCGCCTCGACATAGCGGCAGTCCTTGGGCGCCAGCATGCCGCCGGCGACGCCGCGCAGCAGCAGGGAATGGATCGACCGGCCGAGCAGCTGGTCCGGTGAGCGCAGCGACATCAGATGCGCGGCTTCGGCATTGCCGACGACGACCTTGCCGTCGGGGCCGAGCATGACCAGGCCATGCGACATGGTGTTGAGCGCTCGGTTGAAGCGCTCGGCGAGCCTGGCGGCCGTCTTGCGCTCCGAAATGGCGTTGAACAGCACCGTGCGAACGTGGCTGGCCATGCGGGTGATGATGAAGATGAACGGCACAATGTAGAGGCCGAGGATGAAATCGCCGATATGGCCCTTGAGCATCAGCCCGACCGCGATCGGCATCACGACCGTGAAGGCCTGCACCGCGACCATGGTCTTGGAGCCGTAATTGCGGCCGACGATGGTCACCGTCGAGCCCATTATGACGGCAATGGCAGCGCTTTCCCCGAAGACATCGGGAATGAGATAAATTGAGGTAAAGCAGAAAAGCCCCATGAAGAAAGCCTGGATGGTGCCGCCAACCAGGTAGTAGCGCTCCCACTTCTTGGCCTGTTCATAAGTCTCGAAACTGCCGACGCGCAGGCCTTTGCGGATGCCGTAATAACGGTAGAGGCCGGCCGCAAGCATAAGTGCGGCCAGTGCAAGATAGGCCGGGTGCCCTGAGGTAAAGAAAACGAGAATACCGATAAGGCCGTGGCAAAACGCGCCAATCAGCAGGATCCCCGGATCGTTGAACAACGATCGCACGAACCCAGCATAGACGTCCTCACCTATCTCTGCGGCTTTGTTTTCTTGCATGGCCTGCGGTGTCGCACGAACCGCAGTCATGGCATAATCGCCTTAAGAAAGGTTTAGAGATGCCGTTTCGGCGTCTGCCGTCAAGTCGGCTGTCCCGGCGTAAACCGCGAAAATTCTTGTTCAGGTAAACAAGGCGTCACTCCGCGGCCTGAAGTTCAGGCCGCGCCGGCGTGTTGGCCAGCCGCTCGACAAGCCTTTTGCGCTCGCCATCGGCCTTTTCAGCGCTGGCCTGCCTGACATGGCCGTAGCCGCGAATGAGCGCCGGCACCGAGGCTAGCGCCACGGCGGCCTCGATCCTGCCTGGGGCAAGTGCCGCCGCGACAAGCTCGAGATCGGCCTCATAGCGGGCCAGAAGCTGTCGCTCCATGCGCCGCTCGGCGCTGTAGCCGAACACGTCGAAAGCCGTGCCGCGCAAGCCTTTCAGCGCCGCCAGCAGGCGAAAGCCCTTCATCATCCACGGCCCGAAGTTCGATTTCTTCGGCTTGCCGTCATTGCCGCGCCTGCCCATGATGGGTGGCGCCAGATGAAATTCGAGTTTTTCGTAGCTCTGGAACTGCTTTGACAGTTCCGTGGCAAAGGAGCCGTCGGTGTAGAGCCGCGCCACCTCATATTCGTCTTTGATCGCCATCAGCTTGAACAGGTTTTTGGCCGCAGCTTCGGTCACCGCGGTCGAGCCGGGCACGGCCTTTGCCTCGGCGGCACGCAAAACCGCCAGCTTTTCGGCATAGCGCCGGCCATAGGCGGCGTTCTGGTAAGCGGTGAGGAAAGCGACGCGGCGGGCGATCACATCGTCCAGCGTCTCGGCGATCGGCGCGGCCTTGCTTGGCTGCGCAATGAGGCCGCGCACGAACTCCGGCTGATGCGCGGCGCGACGGCCCCAGCGGAATGCGGCGATGTTCATCGCCACCGCTTCGCCGTTCAATTCGATAGCCTTTTCAACGGCTTCGGCCGACAACGGCAGACCGCCATGCTGGAAAGCGAAGCCGAGCATGAACATGTTGGCGCCGAGCGAATTGCCGAACAATTGCGTGGCGGTTCGCGTCGCGTCGAAGAAATGCGCCTTGTCGTCGCCGGCGGCAGCGCGGATCGCCTTCTTCAGCCGCTCGATCGGCAGCGAGAAATCAGCCGAGCGGGCGAATTCGCCGGGCATGATCTCGGCGGTGTTGGCAAGGAAGATGGTATGGCCTTCGCGCACCGCGCCAAGCACCTTCTTGGCGCCGGACACGACGAGGTCGCAGCCGAGCACCAGGTCGGCTTTGCCTGCCGAAACGCGGATGGCATGAATATCGTCCGGGGTGCGGGCGATGCGGACGTGGGTGAACACCGAACCGCCCTTCTGGGCGAGGCCGGCCATGTCGATCATGCCACAGCCCTTGTCCTCGAGATGGGCAGCCATGCCCAGCACCGCGCCGATGGTGACGACACCGGTGCCGCCGACGCCGTCGATGATCGCCGCCCAACCCTCGCTGCCGAGTGGGAATTCAGCCGGGACCGGCACGCCATCGAGCGGATCGGTCCGCCCGGCAATGCCTTCAGCCTTGCGGATCTTGGCGCCGTGGACGGTGACGAAGGACGGGCAGAAGCCGTTGACGCAGGAGAAATCCTTGTTGCAGCTCGACTGGTCTATTCTGCGCTTGCGGCCGAACTCGGTCTCGACCGGCTGGATCGAGACGCAGTTCGACTGCACGCCGCAATCGCCGCAGCCCTCGCAGACCAATTCGTTGATGAACACCCGCTTGTCGGGATCCGGGAAGGTGCCACGCTTGCGGCGGCGGCGTTTTTCGGCCGCACAGGTCTGGTCGTAGAGCAGCACCGAGACGCCTTTGACGTCGCGCAACTCGCGCTGGACGAGATCGAGGTCGTCGCGGTGATGGATGGTGGCACTGGCCGGGAATTCGGCCTTGCCGGCATATTTGTCCGGCTCGTCGGTGACGATGGCGATGCGCTCGACGCCTTCGGCACGCACTTGCCTTGCGATCATGTCCACCGTCAGGCCGCCCTCATGCGGCTGGCCGCCGGTCATGGCGACGGCGTCGTTGTAGAGGATCTTGTAGGTGATGTTGGCGTCGGTCGACAGCGCGAAGCGGATCGCCAGCGTGCCGGAGTGGTTGTAGGTGCCGTCGCCGAGATTCTGGAAAATGTGGTCGCGCTTGGAGAACGGCGCCTGGCCGACCCATTGCGCGCCCTCGCCGCCCATGGCGGTGAAGCCGACCGTGTTGCGATCCATCCACAGCGCCATGAAGTGGCAGCCGATGCCGGCGGCAGCGATCGAGCCGTCGGGCACCTTGGTCGAGGAATTGTGCGGGCAGCCGGAGCAGAAGAACGGCGTGCGCGAACCAATATCGCTGGCATCGGCAAGCATCGCCTGGAACTGGCGCAGCTTCGCCACCTTCGCGGCGATCTCTTCCGAGGGACCGATGGTGCGCAGAATCCGCTCGCCCAGCGCAATGGCGATCTCGTTGGGGTCGAGCGCGCCTTTGGCCGGGAACAGCCAGTCGCCGCGCTCGTCCTTCTTGCCGACGATGGCCGGCTGGGTGGCGGTGCCATAGAGGTTTTCGCGCAGCTGCACCTCGATCAGCGAGCGCTTCTCCTCGACGACGACGATGGTGTCGAGGCCGCGGGCGAATTCGGAGATATGCTGCAGGTCGAGCGGCCACGGGCAGCCGACCTTGAACAGGCGGATGCCGATGCGGTTGGCGGCGGCCTCGTCGACGCCGATGTCTTCCAGCGCCTGGCGGACATCGAGATAGCTCTTGCCCAGCGTGATGATGCCGAGCTTCGGGCTGCGGCCGCCGGAATAGACGATGCGGTTCAGCCCGTTGGCGTGGATGAAGGCGGACGCGGCGGCGCGCTTGTGCTCATGCAGCCGCTCCTCCTGGCCGAGCATGTCGATCTCATGACGGATGTTAAGACCGCCGGGCGGCATGTCGAACTCCGGCACGACGATGTCCAGCCGCTCGAGCGCGGCATCGACGGAGGCCGTCGATTCGATGTTGTCCTTGACGCATTTGATCGCCGCCCATGTGCCGGCAAAGCGCGACATGGCAAAGCCGTAGAGACCGTAGTCGATGATCTCCTGGACACCGGCCGGGTTGAGGATCGGCACCATGGTGTCGACGAACAGGAATTCGGTGGCATGCGCATTGGTCGAGGATTCGGCCATGTGGTCGTCGCCCATCAGAGCGAGCACGCCGCCATGCTTCGACGAACCGGCGAGGTTGGCGTGGCGGAAGACATCTCCCGAACGGTCGACGCCCGGCCCCTTGCCGTACCAGACCGAAAACACCCCGTCATGCGTCCCCTCGCCCAGCAATTCCGTCTGCTGCGAGCCCCAGCAGGCGGTGGCGGCAAGCTCCTCGTTGAGGCCGGGCTGGAAGACGATATCGGCCTGCGCCAGCTGCTTTTTCGCCCGCCACAGCTGCATGTCGAGGCCGCCGAGCGGCGAGCCGCGATAGCCGGAGACGAAGCCAGCCGTGTTGAGGCCGGCGCGGCGGTCGCGCTCGCGCTGCATCAACAGCATGCGGATGACCGCCTGCGCGCCGGACAGGAAGATGCGCTCCTTGCCAAGATCGAACTTGTCGTCGAGCGCGACGTCATGCAGCGTCATCAGGCATTTCCTCTGCGGCGGCGGGGGGGCAGGCAGCCAACGTAGGAGTGAGATGGCGCAGTCTTTCTCCGCTTGCAAGGCAGGTCAAACGAAATCGAAAGTGCCAGGCAAAGCGCAATGAACGGTCGCCCGTTATCGCTGCTCCCGCACGAAACCGATCCTCAGCGGCTGTGCGGCGACCGAAAATTTCTACTGAGTCGCGTCGGGCAAAACACGTCAGCCTTTCGAGCAATCAGGCTTGGGCTCGCCCGGCAGCTTGCCGTCGGGATGGCCGGCAAGGTCAGGATTGGCCGTATAGAGCTGGTCGACCACCAGCGGCCGGTCGGGCAGGATCGACTGGTCCTCCGTCGAGATCAGCGTGGTCTCGATCTTCTGCAGGAATGTGCCGTCAGGACCCCTGATGCTGATGGAGATCGCATAAGGCTTGTCCTTGACGATACAGGTCAGCGCCGGGCTCTCCAGGCTGACCTTGTCGAGCTTCGGCCAAACCTTCTGCTCGACCACCAGGGGAGGACCGCCGGCGGGGTTCTGGAAGCTGGCGACCGCCACCTGGCCCTCGCCCATCGGCTGCAGGGGCCGCAGCGTCACGACATAGGTCGCCCGGGCGAGACGGTAGTTGAAGACGACGACCTTGCCGGAAACCTCGAACAGCTTGCCATCACCGCCGGTGTTGCGGCAGGCGCCGAGCGCGACGGCGGCAATGAATGCTGCGCCGACAAGGATCGAACGAAAAAACCCCCTAGGCATTCTTGACCTCATGAGGCGCCGTGCGGCGGCGGCGATAGTGACGGCTTGCTTTCTGGCGGTTGCCGCACACCGCCATGTCGCACCAGAGGCGGCTGGAATTGCGGCTTCTGTCGACGAACAGCCAGCTGCAATTGGGACAGATCCTGAGCCTGGCAACCGTATCGTCGCGCAGCAGCGACAAGGCTGAAACCGCCAGCGCCGCCTCAAAGGCGATCGGTGTCGCCGGATCGCCGAACGGCCTTCCCGGCGCGCCGATTTCAGCTGGGCTGTGCTCAAGACCGCCGGCGCAAGCCTTGAGAAAGACAGCCAGATCGTCGGCGGCAAGCGCACCTTTCGACACCGCGCCGCGAAACAGGCGGTCGGTCGTCTCGCGGATCGACAGAACCACGGGCGCGATCCTGTCCGGCGAGGCAGCCTCCAGCCGCCTGCCGCCAAGCTCGGCGCCGCGAAAGCCGGTGGCGGCCTCGGCAAAGCGTGCGATCTCGGCCGGATCGGCAAACCGGTCGAAGGTCTTTTCGGGATCGTTGCGCAGCACCACGGTGTTGGCCGTGTCGAGCGCAAGCATGCCGCCAGTGAAGCGATGCGGGGTCCAGGATACCGTCATATCAGAAATCTAACCGATAAATCGCGTTTGACAAGTTAGATTCCACGATGCAAACCTTGGCCCGGGCGCAGCCTCCGCTGCCTTTTTGTTTGAGCATGTCGTCGCCCCAAAACCGCTCTGCACTTTTGGGCGACATGCTCTGAGGTCTGTCTATGCTCTATTTCTTCCAGCAGATGCTGAACGGGCTGCATTCAGGCGCGCTCTATGCGCTGCTCGCCTTTGGCTACGTGCTGACCAACGGCATCCTGCATCGGACCAATCTCGCCTATGGTGCGCTGTTCGCCTTTTGCGGCCAGACGATGATCCTGACCGTGGCCTTCGGTTATCAGGTACTGTGGCTGACCTTGCTGGCGGCGGTGGTGCTCGGCGTCGTCACGGCTTTCCTCTACGCCGCACTGATCAGCCACGTGCTGTCGCGCAGCGTCTTCGAACCGCTGGCCGACCGTACGCCCAATGCCATTGTGGTGACGACGCTCGGCATCCTGCTGGTGCTGTCGGAAGCCAGCCGCATTGCCGCCGACACGCATGACTGGTGGCTGCCGCCGATGCTGGCGCAGCCCGTTGTTTTCGCGCAAGGCGCCGGCTTCCAGGCGACGCTGACTCTCATCCAGCTCATCGACTGCGCGATAGTACTGTCGGCAATCATGCTCGCCGCCTGGGCGTTCGCCCGCTCCGGCTTCGGCCGCCGCTGGCGGGCCGTCTCCGACGATCCCCACGCGGCCGCCTTGTGCGGCGTCGATGTGCGCAGCGTGTTCCGGCAAGCGGTGCTGTTCGGCGGCTTCTGCGCCGCGCTGGCCGGCGTCATGGCCGGGCTCTACTACGGCAATGTCAGCTTCGGCTCAGGCCTCGTCTACGGGCTGAAAATCCTGTTTGTCACGGCAGTGGGCGGCTATCTCTCGCCGCCGCGGGCTGCGCTCGGTGCGGCCGCCTTCGGCATGGCGGAGTCGTTATGGGCCGGCTATTTCCCGATCGAATGGCGCGATGGCTGGATGTATCTGTTCCTGGTCGCAGCACTCGTGCTGATCGGTCCCGGCCGCGACCAGCAAAAGATCGCCTGATCGCCGCATCCTGCATCAGACTTTGGTTGCATGACGCAGCAGCCGGCCGGCACTTTATCCCCTGCCTCAAGTCACAACGGCGTTGATCGCGCCCCTGCCATGTTGACCCGCCGGACCACGCACGGCATACCGTTGGGCCACAGCGGCGCGACGGAAAACAAGGGGAGCCGGCGCGCCTTCGACACAAGGGAGGAATGCATGGCAGGGCTGCTCGCTCTATCCAGAACGATTGACCGTATGAACGAGTTCATCGGCAGATGGATATCGTGGCTGATACTGCTGGCTATCCTGGTCAGCGCCGCCAATGCCGTCATCCGCAAGATGTTCGACATCTCGTCCAATGCCTGGCTGGAACTGCAGTGGTACCTGTTCGGCGCCGCCTTCATGCTGGCCGCCGCCTATACGCTGAAGCAGAACGACCACATCCGCATCGACATCGTCTACGGCATGTTCTCGCGCCGCGTGCAGCACTGGATTGACCTGCTCGGCCATGTCTTCTTCCTGATGCCGTTCGTGACTCTGATGGTGATCTATTTCGTGCCCTATGTGTCGCTGTCGTTTCGCAGCGGCGAGATGTCGAACAATTCCGGCGGCCTGATCATCTGGCCGGCAAAGGCGATCCTGCTCGTCGGCTTCTTCCTGCTGGCGCTGCAGGGCATCTCCGAGATCATCAAGAAGATCGCCATCATGCGCGGCGACATGGACGATCCCAATCCGTTCATATCTGCGCACGAACAGGCCGAGCTCGAGGCGAAAGCCCTTGCCGAAGAAGCCAAGGCGCTCGCCCAGGAGGCGCGCCCATGATCGAGTTCATCGCCCAGAACATGGCGCCGATCATGTTCGCCTCGCTGGTCATCTTCCTGCTGATCGGCTACCCCGTCGCTTTCTCGCTCGCCGCCAACGGCCTGATGTTCTTCTTCATCGGCGTCCTGCTGTCGCCCTATTCGGGCGGCTCGATCAACCTCGCCTGGCCGCTGCTGCACGCCTTGCCGGACAATTTCTACGGCAGCAGGGTGATGTCGAACGACACGCTGCTGGCCATTCCGTTCTTCACCTTCATGGGCATCGTGCTCGAACGATCAGGCATGGCGGAAGACCTGCTCGACACGATCGGCCAGCTGTTCGGGCCGATCCGTGGCGGGCTTGCCTATGCGGTGATCTTCGTCGGCGCGCTGCTGGCTGCCACCACCGGCGTAGTGGCGGCGTCGGTCATCGCCATGGGACTGATCTCGCTGCCGATCATGCTGCGCTATGGCTATGACCGACGGCTGGCATCGGGCGTGATTGCGGCATCCGGCACGCTGGCGCAGATCATCCCGCCGTCGCTGGTGCTGATCGTGCTCGCCGACCAGCTCGGCCGCTCGGTCGGCGACATGTATGCCGGCGCGCTGATCCCGGGCTTGGTCCTGACCGGCCTTTACACGCTCTACATCCTGATCATGTCGATCGTCCGGCCGAACTCAATGCCGGCGCTGCCGCTGGCGGCCCGCACCCTCGGCCACGGTGTCGTGTCGCTCCTGGCGGCACTGCTGGTGGCAGTCGCGGCTTCCTATGCGGCCTATCGCTATCTTGCGCCGACGCATGGCGACAATGCCGACATTCTGGGCGCGAGCGTTGGCGTGATCCTGATCTACATTGTGGCTATCGCCGACAAGGGCCTGAACATCAACATGATGTCCAGGCTGGCGCAGCAGGTGATCATCGTTTTGATCCCGCCTCTGGCGCTGATCTTCCTGGTGTTGGGCACCATCTTCCTCGGCATCGCCACCCCGACGGAGGGCGGTGCCATGGGCGCGGTCGGCGCCCTTGCCATGGCCGCGATGAAGGGGCGGCTGTCGCTGGATGTCATCAAGCAGGCGCTGGCGTCGACGACGCGGCTGTCGTCCTTCGTGCTGTTCATCCTGATCGGCGCGCGGGTGTTCTCGCTGACCTTCTATGGCGTCAACGGCCACGTCTGGGTCGAGCATTTGTTGACCTCGCTGCCGGGCGGCGAGGTCGGCTTCCTGATCGGCGTCAACATCCTGGTCTTCGTGCTCGCCTTCTTCCTCGATTTCTTCGAGCTCGCCTTCATCATCGTGCCGCTGCTGGCGCCGGCTGCCGACAAGCTCGGCATCGACCTG
Organism: Mesorhizobium sp. CNPSo 4684; assembly: GCF_057784315.1. Taxonomy (NCBI): domain Bacteria; kingdom Pseudomonadati; phylum Pseudomonadota; class Alphaproteobacteria; order Hyphomicrobiales; family Phyllobacteriaceae; genus Mesorhizobium; species Mesorhizobium sp. CNPSo 4684. Next base: position 49,717 of record NZ_JBWLUX010000025.1, read on the forward strand.
ATCTGGTTCGGCGTGCTGCTCGGCGTCAACATGCAGACCTCCTTCATGCACCCGCCTTTCGGCTTTGCATTGTTCTACCTGCGCTCTGTCGCCGCCCGCGTGCCCTATCTCGACCGCCTCACCGGCAAGCAGATCGCGCCGGTGACCACCGGCCAGATCTATTGGGGCGCGGTGCCCTTCGTCTGTATCCAGGTGATCATGATCGGTCTGACCATCGCCTTCCCGCAAATGGTCATGCGCTACAAGGGTGCGGCCGTCGATCCGGGTACGATCGAGATCAAGTTGCCGGACATGCCAGGCCTTGCGCCACTCGGCACACCACCGCCAGCCGATGGCGGCGCATCACCCGCGGCGCCATCGTCGAACGATTTGTCGCAGCCACCGAACTTCGGCGAGACGCCACCCGCCAAGCCGGCGGCGCCGGCGACCGACCTGTCGCAGCCGCCGAACTTCAACTGATGGCCAGAGCGTTTCGCCGTTTTGCGGAAACGGCGAAACGCTCTATCTCTTTGTTTTGACGCAATTCCGGACGGAAAATCGCTTGCACTTTTCCTGGAATTGCTCTGAGGGAGGACGTCATGAGAGCTGTGCGCTTGGAAGACGTGGGTAGCATTGCGCTGCGGGAAGTGGACAAGCCCGTTGCGGGGCCGCAGGATGTCCTGGTGCGCATCGAAGCCTGCGGCGTTTGCGGCACCGACCGTCATCTCCTCCACGGCGAATTCCCTTCGAGCCCGCCGGTTACACTTGGTCACGAATTCTGCGGCATCGTCGAGGCTGTCGGAGAAGCGGTTTCCGGCATCGCCGTGGGCGACCGCGTCACCGGCGATCCCAACATCTCCTGCGGGCGCTGCAGTCATTGCCGGGCAGGCCGCGTCAATTTGTGCAGCAATCTCAGGGCCATCGGCATCCATCGCGACGGCGGCTTCGCCGACTATGTCGTGATGCCGCAGAGCCAGGCTTTCCTTCTGCCTGCAAACCTCAAGCCAACGCATGGCGCCTTCTGCGAGCCGCTGGCATGCTGCCTGCACGCTGTCGATCTCGCCGGCATCAGGCCCGGCGCTTCTGTGGTGGTGCTCGGCGGCGGTGTCATCGGCCTGCTTACCGTGCAATTGGTCAGGCTCGCAGGAGCGTCGACAATCATCCTGTCGACCCGGCAGGCCTCCCGCCGGGGGCTCGCCGAAGAGCTCGGTGCAACGGCGACGGTCGACCCAAGTACCGTTGATCCGATCGAGGCCATCGCCGGCCCGGCCGGCCTTGTGCCCGGTGGGGTCGATGTGGTGCTCGAATGCGCGGGTGTCCCCGATACCGTCGAACAATCGATGCGGCTGGCGAAGTCGGGCGGTACGGTTGTGATTGTCGGCGTGATGCCGCAAGGCATGAAGGTGCCCTTCGAACCGTTCGACCTCTTGTTTCGCGAACTGAAGGTTCTCGGCTCGTTCATCAACCCCTTCACCCACAGGCGGGCGGCGGACCTTGTCGCGTCTGGGGCAATCGAGATCGACAAGCTCGTTTCAAGACAGGTCGGCCTCGAGGAAGCCCCCTCGGTGATCGCCAATCCGGCCGCGCCCGGCGAGGTCAAGGTGCTGGTGGTGCCTGGAATAGGCTGAGGTGCAGGCCTCCGTCTTGCAACGTTGGCGATTGGCGAAGCCGTCGATGACAGCTTCCCTCTCCCCGTCACTATACGGGGAGAGGATGCCGGCAGGCAGGTGAGGGGCGGCGCCAATGTTGGATGAATAAAGCACGAGTTTGCGCTTCAGACCTCCACGCAGGCCCAGGCGATTCAGTCGCCTAAGCCAGCGCCGCCCCTCATCCGCCTGCCGGCACCTTCTCCCCGGATAGTGACGGGGAGAAGGGAACTAGCCTACAGCTTGCCGTTGCGCTGCTGGACCATCATGAAGGTGTCGTAATTGTACTCGGCCACCTGCGCCCAGAGATAGTGCTCCTTGCGGAAGCCCTTGATCGAGTCCCAGATCTTCTTGAACGGTGCGTTCGAGGCTTCCATCTCGGCGTAGACCTCGTTGGCCTTCTCGAAACAGGCGGCCATGATGTCCTGGCTGAACGGGCGCAATTTCGCGCCCCCGGCCACGAGCCGCTTCACTGCCGCAGGATTGAGATAGTCGTATTTCTGCAGCATGTTGGCGTCCGCCGCTTGCGCGGCGGTGTGCACCAGCGACTTGTAGGCAGGCGAAAGCTCTTCGTATTTCGCCTTGTTGAACAAGAGATGGACGGTCGGGCCGCCTTCCCACCAGCCGGGATAGTAGTAGTAGGGCGCGACCTTGTAGAAGCCGAGCTTCTCGTCGTCATAGGGGCCGACCCATTCGGCGGCGTCGATCGTGCCTTTTTCCAGTGCCGGATAGATGTCGCCGCCGGCGATCTGCTGCGGCACGACACCGAGCTTCGAGACAACTTTGCCGGCAAAGCCACCGATTCGCATCTTGAGGCCGGAAAGGTCGGCGACGGTGTTGATCTCCTTGCGGAACCAGCCGCCCATCTGCACGCCGGTGTTTCCGCCGGGCAGGCCGAAAAGACCTTGCGTGGCGAGAAACTCGTTGAACAGGTCGATGCCGCCCCCGTGATAGTGCCAGGCATTTATGCCTCGCGCATTGAGCGAGAACGGCACTGCAGCACCGAGCGCCCATGTTGGGTCCTTGCCCCAGTAATAGTATGACACCGTGTGGCAGGCCTCGACCGTCCCGGCAGTGGTGGCGTCGGCGGCCTGCAGGCCGGGCACCAGTTCACCGGATGCAAAGACCTGAACCTGGAAATTGCCGTCTGTCGCCTCCGACAGCATTTTCGAGAAGACTTCCGCGCCGCCATAGATCGTATCGAGCGACTTGGGGAAGGATGACGCCAGCCGCCACGTCACTTTCGGATTGGACTGGGCGATTGCCGGCGCGGCAAGCGTGGCGGCAGCCGCCGCGGCGCCCACGCCGGTGACCCCGGCCTTGCGGATGAATGAACGACGATCCATGCAGTTCCTCCCTATTGGACCAACAAACCGATATCAGGGACATCTCCTCACGCCCCGGTATCGGTTTGCCCGAAACAATACACGGGCAAGGGGTCGAGTCCAGCATGGCAGCGGGATTTGACGGCGGCGCTGGTGACAAATCCGCAGGCTTGGCGCCCGGCCTGCAACTATAGTCTAACGTTTATGGCGTGGCCCATGCGAGACAACGAAACTTGCCATGGAAAAGCGCCTTCGGATCGCCTATTTTGCAGGCACAATAGCTATTCGCTTCGCGCCAAAGGGAATCCGGACCCAAAATGCACCAGCCGCTCGTCGCCATCTCGACCGACGTCCGTCAGTTCGACAACTACACCTGGCATGCCGCCCCACAGCAATATATCGAGGCGGCACTTTCCGGTGCCGGCGTGTTCCCGCTGCTGGTGCCGTCCTTCGGCGACCGGCTCGATTTCGATGAATTGTTGTCGTCGGTCGACGGCGTCATGGTCACCGGCTCGAAATCCAACGTGCATCCCTCGCTCTATGGCGGCGACGCCAGCGAGGCCAACGGCCCTTACGATCCGGCCCGCGATGCCACCACGCTGCCCTTGATCCGCAGGGCGATCGAGCGCGGCGTGCCGCTGCTTGCCATCTGCCGCGGCATCCAGGAATTGAACGTGGCGCTGGGCGGCACACTGGGCACCGAGATCCAGGAGCGCGAAGGCTCGCTCGACCATCGCGCGCCGGTGAGCGACAACCAGGACGAACGCTTCGCCATCCACCAGACCATTTCGATCAAGCCCGGCAGCTGCCTGGCCGGCGTGTTCGGCGCCGGCGACATCAAGGTCAACTCGCTGCACCGCCAGGGGATCGACCGGCTTGGCTCCAAGTTGCAGGTCGAAGCGGTGGCCGGCGACGGCACGGTCGAGGCTGTTTCGGTGAAGGATGCCCGCGCCTTTGCCGTGGGCGTGCAATGGCACCCCGAATACTGGGTCAAGTCGGACAGCAACTCGGCCAAGATTTTCCGCGCTTTCGGCGATGCGGTGCGCCTGCATGCGGCGGCGAAAGCCGGCGCGCGGGCTGCGGCCGAATAATCGATCGTATCAGTTGCCGGATTGATCTGGGCTGTCGGTTGTCGCCAACGACAGCAGCGGCAAGGCCGGCGCGTAGGATTCGTACCCATCGCCGTCGGCAACCGAGAAGGTGACGATCGGGTCGATGCCGTCGGCGCTGAAAGCCACCGTGCCGTCCTGCTCCTCGCGCCAGAATTTCGCCCGCTCAATGCCGGGCAGCAGCCGGCGGCAATTCGGCGCCACCGTCAACAATAAAAGGCCATCGTTAATCGCGGCGCCGCGGGTGACCGCGCAGTCGCCTTCGTCGCCATTGGCGACCAGCCTGAAGCTGGTGGACGGCATGACCTCGTCGGCAGCGCTTTGCCCAGCGCCACCGTGAAACAGCTGAACGCCGCCGAACAGCGCCGCCGCGGCGGTCAATACGGAAAGTGTCTTCATTCTGGTATTCATCCACGCATACGCGCCCCGGATGAATAATCATTTCGAAGGGTTAAGCTGACGTTAATAAATGTGGCCGTCGCGCCCCGGCGTTAACCGGATGCCTTCACATGGGCCGTCTCCGGCACCGGCGTCAGCGGCCGGCGCTCGCTGAACCAGGACACCAGATTGTCGACGCACAGGTCCGCCATGGCGCGGCGCGTGTGGTGCGAGGCCGAACCGACATGCGGCAACAGCGAGGTGTTGGGCGCTTCGAGCAAGGCCTTGGGCACATTCGGTTCGTCGGCAAAGACGTCGAGCCCGGCGGCGGCGATGACGCCGTTCGCAAGGGCCGTCGCAAGAGCCGGCTCGTCGACCGTGCTGCCGCGGCCGATGTTGACGAACACGCCATTGGCGCCAAGCGCCGCCAGGATTTCGGCATTGACCGCCTTCTCGGTGGAAGCACCGCCCGGCACCACGGAAATCAGCGTATCGACCGCTTCGGCAAGGCCCTTCAGCGTCGGGTGGTACTGGTAGGCGAGACCTTCGACCTTGCGCCGGTTGTGGTAGGCGACCGGCAGCCCGAACGCTTCCAGCCTCCGCGCAATGGCCAGGCCGATGCGGCCCATGCCGAAAATGCCGACATGACGGCCGCGCAAGGTCAGCCGGCTCAGCGGATAGTTGCCCTTCTTCACCCAGCTGCCGTCGCGCAGCCATTTCTCGGCCGTGTACAACTCACGCACGGTGTTAAGCAGAAGGCCGATCGTGGTGTCGGCGACCTCTTCGGTCAGAACATCGGGCGTGTTGGTGACCATGATGTTTTTCTTGGCCGCGTGAACGGCATCCACCGAATCGTAGCCGACACCGAAGGAGGCGATGAGTTCGAGCTTGGGCAAAGCATCCATCATCGCAGCGTTGACGCCGGCGAAGGATGCAATAGCGCGCACGTCACGGCGCATTTCGTCGGTGACCAGCGCGGGATCGGCGCGTTCGATCTTGACCCGTCTGAAGGTGCGGTCGATGCGCTCGACCGCATGGTCGTTGAAATGCCCCGGCACCAGAACGGCGACGGAATTCAATTGTTCGGCCTTGGTCATACACGCTCCACCGGCTTGCCGGTCGACTGGCGCACATGCAGTTCCGGTTTGATCAGTTCCTGCGACGGCCGTACCGCCTGTCCGTTCAACTTGTCGAGCAGCGCGCTGGCGGCGCGGCGGCCGACCTCGCGCTGGCCGTTCCAGACGGTGGTGAGTGCCGGTGTCGCGATTGCCGCCTCCTCAAGATCGTCATAGCCGGTGACCGAGATATCGGCGCCCGGCACCAGGCCTGCGCGGGCAATGCCGTTCATCAGGCCGATGGCGACGAGATCATTCCAGCAGCAGGCGGCGGTTGGCTTGTCTTTGAGCGCCAAAAACTGTCCAGCCGCCTCGAATCCGCCCTGCTTTGTGCGCGGGCCGGAAATGCGCCAGGACGGCCTGACTTCAAGTCCGGCCGCTTCCATGGCGTTGAGGTAACCCTGATAGCGGTCGCGTCCAGTCGAGGTCTGGTCGGTGCCGCCGATCATGGCGATGCGCTTGTGGCCGAGCGAGATCAAATGATTGGTGGCAAGTGCTGTGCCGTAGGCATCGTCGCCGCGAAACACCGGCACGTCGGCACCTTCCACGGTGCGCGCGATCAGCACCGCCGGCAGGCCGTTTTCCTCTGCCATCACGATGTCGGAAGCCGGTGTGCCGATCGCCGGCGACATGATAACGCCATCGGCGCCAAGCTGCAGCAGCGTGTCGATGAAGGTGCGCTGCTTTTCCAGCTGGTCGTAATGGTTGGACAGGATGAAGGTCTGCCGGCTGCGGTCGAGTTCGCTCTCGATTGAGCGCAGGATCTCGGCGAAGAACGGGTTCATGATGTCGTGCACAACGACGCCGACAATGCCCGAGCGCGAGGTGCGCAGCGAGGCGGCGCGGCGGTTGTAGATATAGCCGATGGCGCGGGCATGTTCCTTGATGCGATCGCGCGTGGCACCGGCGACCAGCGGGCTGTCGCGCAATGCGAGGGAGACCGTGGCCGTGGACACGCCAAGCGCATCCGCGATCGTCGAAAGCTTGATCTTCTGTGCCAGCCCTTCGCTCCCCGAGTTTTTTAAATTTTTTAAATGCGGCGTTATGCCATCGGATTCGGAGCAAATCAAAGTTTTTTCGCCAGCGCCTCCGCCTCGACGTCGACAGTCGTGCGATTGCGCAGCCGCAGACGGTGCTCGCGATGGATGATGTAGAGGCCGCTGGCGACGATGATTGCCGCGCCAACCAGCGTCCAGCGGTCGGGGAACTGGTGGAAGATGATCCAGCCGGACAGGATCATCCAGACCATTTGCGAATAGGGGTACGGCGCCAGCGCCGTGGTGGTCGCCAGGCGGTAGGCCTGCACCAGAAGCCAGTGGCCGCCGGCGCCGAACACGCCCAGCATCACCAGGATGAACCAGTGCCAGCCATCCTGCGGTAGCGAATGCGAGAACGGCAGCATCGGCAAAAGCAGCACGGCCGGCGCCAGCGCCGAAAACAGGATCAGGCTTTCCGAGCTTTCGCTGGCCGACATGCGCCGCGTCATGATGACGTAAAAGGAGTTCGACAGCATCGAGCCGAGCGCGAAGAGATGTCCGACGCCGAACACGCCGACGCCCGGCCTTGTGATGACGAGCACACCGACAAAGCCCGACAGGATCGCCAGCCAGCGCCGCCACCCCGCCCATTCGCCAAGCAGCGGTCCGGCAAGAGCGGTGATCACCATCGGGCCGAAGAAATAGATCGAGGTGGTTTCGGCCAGTTGCAGGGTTTTGAGCGCCATGACGTTGCACATGGTCGAGCCGAACAGCAGCCCGCCGCGCAGGATATGGGCGGGCAGATTGTTGGCGCGGAACCGCGACGGCTCGCGCCAGCCGCGCAGAAAGACGCCGACAAGCAGGACATGGACGGTGAAGCGCGCCCAGGCGACGATCAGCGCCGAGACGCCGGCCAGCACCAGATATTTGCTCGACGTGTCGAGGAAGGTGAAAAACACATAGGTCGAAAGCATGAACAGCATCGCCGCGGGCGGCGTTGCGCTTTCGTCTGATTTTGCGGGAACGTTCACTATCAGGTCGGCTGGGGAGGATCGACACTCAACCTTTGCGGCAATCCCCTGCACCCGGCAAGCCAAAAGCGACTGGCACAACAGGCGCCGCCGACAGGCTCAGCGTACTGCGTCCCAACTGCCTACGAATTAGGCATGCATGCGGGCGCCTTTGGTGATCTTGTCGACGAGTTTCTTGTCAGCACGCAGCGCGATGCCGACGATCTTGGCGTCATCTGGCGCAAACTCGGCGAAGACGGCACGGTTGGCGACGTCGTGGCCGGTGGCAAACATCTCTTCGACATAGGCTGACGTCGTCACGCCGCGTTCCAGCGCCCTCTGGTGGATCGCATTGAGCGTCGGACCATCCGCCGACAGCACGATGACCGGCTGGATCGACAGCGGATTAAAAACATTGCCGGTGCGGTCGCGATAGGGTTCGCCGATGATGTCGGGAAATTGCGCGACGATGCCGCTGGTCAGGAACGCGGTGACGTTGAGCTTCTGCCAGCCCGCGAGATCGTCCCTCAGCACGATTGCAAATTTTGTATCGAACACCAAAATGAGGACTCCGGAAGTTGGCCCGCAAAGGGCAGGATAGGCGATGGCGCAGGGTCTAGACGGTGAGGCGACACAAGGTCTTGAACGTTCGTGCGCGGATGAGGACCGGATCGTTTCAGCGCCGGGCAGCACCGGCATCGAGCGCATCGAGGCGCATTTCCATGGCAACGCCTTCGACCTGCACCGCCACGACACGCTTGCCGTCGGCGTGACGCTTTCCGGCGTGCAGCGCTTCCACTATCGCGGCGCCGTGAACCACAGCCTGCCCGGCCAGGTGATCGTGCTGCATCCAGACGAAGTGCACGATGGCGGCGCCGGCACCGAGGATGGCTTGCGCTACCGGATCCTCTATCTGGAGCCGTCGCTGCTGCTCGACTGCCTCGACGGCGCGCCGCTGCCCTTCGTCAGGGATGCGGTGGTGAGCGATGCTGCCTTGCGCGGCACGTTGCTATCGGCCTTGGCGCCGCTCGACGAAGAACTGGACGAGCTGTTCGTCGCCGATTTCGTTGCGGAGCTGGCGCAGCATCTCGGGCGTCATGCCGGCCAGCCGGCAAAGCCGATGGGAAAGACGGCCTGGCATGCCGCGGCACTGGCGCGAGACTATCTCGAGGAGAATGCCGAGCGGCCCGTCCGTTCCGACGAGTTGGAGGCTGTCACCGGGCTCGACCGCTATGCGCTGTCACGCCATTTCCGCGCGACCTATTCCACCAGCCCGCATCGTTTCCTGCTGATGCGCCGGCTGCAAAAGGCAAGAAGGATGATCGCGGCGGGCGAGCCGCTGGCCGAGATCGCCGTTGGCGCCGGCTTCAGCGACCAGAGCCATTTCAACAGACATTTCAAGAAAGCATTCGGCCTGACGCCCGGCCGCTGGTCGGCATTGGTGCGCGGACCTTCGGTGGCGGCTTAGCTCAAGACGTGCTGATCAATCGTCGATGTCGGTCTCGTCGTCGACGAGCACCAGTTCCTCGTTCGACAGATTGGCTTCGATGCGGGCGAGCAGCTTGAACAGCGTCTTTTGTTCTTTCTTGTCGAGGCCCTTCAACGCCTGCTTTTCCGTCTTCTTCACCGATTTCTCGATGGCGTGGATGATTTCGCGGCCGGTGTCGGTGAGGAAGATATGCGCCTGGCGGGCATCCGCGGAAGAGGCGCGCTTTTCCAGAAAACCCTGCGCCTGCAAGCGGTTGATAGTCTTGGTGATGGTCGGTGGGCGCACGCCGAGGCGGCCGGCGAGGTTGCCCGGCGTCTGGCCGTCCTCGCGGTCGAGCGTCAGCATGATCTGGTCCTGGCCGGCATAGAAGCCGTGCGCCAGAAGCCGCGCCGCCAGCGCGGTCCTTGCCAGCCTTGCCGCCGAATGCAGCCGGCTCATCGTTGCAGTCTTGTCCGCCTTGGCCATGGTGATCCCTCTTCGGCCGTACCGGTGCGTGCAGCATAGACGCAGCCGGCCGGCTGGCAATCGACGATCAAAAAGATTCCGGCTTTCGAAACAGCTTTGCCGGCAAGCATTTGTGGTGCCCACCGTGGTGATGCCAGATGTTTATTTCAGTTAGATGACAAACGAGTTTCCGCCAAGGCGATTGCAGTGGTTTGAGACGGCGCGGCTTTGCACAGGTCAACGAAGAGGCGTTCAGACGACGCGCTGGATGGTCGGCATCCCTATCACACTGCCTGTTCGGGGGGTGTTTCGGTCCACCCACCCGCTCCGTCACTCTGTGGGTCAAACGCCCAGGCAGTTTGCCCCGTGCAAAAACCCGGCACACATCCTATATCAGGCCAACAATCCCTTCGTGCGGCCCGGAATTTCGCGGCCCAGTCATTCGAGGCAAGACATGAGCGATGCACAGACGACGCAGATCCCCGTGACCGTTCTCACCGGCTATCTCGGCGCCGGCAAGACGACCCTGCTCAACCGCATCCTGTCGGAAAACCATGGCAAGCGTTACGCTGTCATCGTCAATGAATTCGGCGAGATCGGCATCGACAACGAGTTGATCGTGGAATCCGACGAGGAAATCTACGAAATGAACAATGGCTGCGTTTGCTGCACGGTGCGCGGCGACCTGATCCGCGTCGTCGAAGGCCTGATGCGCCGTCCCGGCCGTTTCGACGCCATCGTCGTCGAGACCACCGGCCTCGCCGATCCGGTCCCGGTGGCGCAGACCTTCTTCATGGACGACGACGTGCGCTCCAAGACCAAGCTCGACGCTGTCGTGGCGCTGGTCGACGCCAAGCATCTGCCGCTCAGGCTCAAGGACTCCAGGGAAGCCGAGGACCAGATCGCCTTCGCCGATGTCGTCGTGCTCAACAAGACCGACCTGGTCACGCCGGAAGAACTGGCCAAGGTCGAGGCGACCATCCGCGCCATCAACCCGGCGGCCAGGATCCACCGCACCACGCGCGCCGGCGTGGCGCTGTCCGAGGTGCTCGACCGCGGCGCCTTCGACCTGTCGCGCGCGCTGGAAAACGACCCGCATTTCCTCGAAACCCACGATCATGATCACGACCACCATGACCACGACCATGATCACCACGATCATGACGGCCACGATCATCATCACCACGATCACGCGCACCCCTCCGACATTCACGACGTGACGGTGCAGTCGGTGTCGCTGCGCGGCGGCGAGATGGACCCGAAGAAATTCTTCCCCTGGATCGAGAAGGTCACCCAGATGGAAGGCCCCAACATCCTGCGGCTGAAAGGCATCATCGCGCTCAAGGGCGACGACGAGCGCTATGTCATCCAGGGCGTGCACATGATCATCGAAGGCGACCACCAGCGCGCCTGGAAGGATGGCGAGAAGCACGAGAGCCGGCTGGTGTTCATCGGCCGCGAGCTCGACGCCGAGCGGCTGAAGAAGAGCTTTGACGCCTGCCAGGCGGCTTGATTTCGAAACTCTATGGCGCTAGCGCTGCGCCCTTCTTCCTTCTCCCCTTGTGGGAGAAGGTGGCCGAGCGAAGCTCGGTCGGATGAGGGGTGCTCCAGCTTGGCACCGACGGCGATCCGTCCAACACCCCTCATCCGTCTCGGCGCTGCGCGCCGATCCACCTTCTCCCACAAGGGGAGAAGGTTGGCGCCACGCCCTGGCCGCGCCAGCGGCTTCCCGGGGATGGCGACAAATTCATTGGAATGGATGTGATGCCCACAGTTGCCCCGCTTGATCTCGATGGCCATTGCCTTGCCGCCGTCTTCCTCGACAACGTGCCGCATTTTGCGCTGGCCGATGGCGCCGTTCATCGGCTCGACAATGGCCACAAGACAATTCAGGCCAATGACGGCCTGCTTTCCACGTTCCATGACGCCGCCAACGACCGGCTGATCACCGGTGGCGAGGACGGCAAGATTTTTACCGTTACGGCCGGCGGCAATGTCGGCGAATTGGCAAGCGCCGGCAAGAAGTGGATCACCAGCGTCGTCGCCGGACCGCAAGGCGCCATCGCCTATGCCACGGGCAAGACCGCCTTCGTCCGCTTTGCCGATGGCAAGACCCGGGAATTCACCCATCCGCGTTCGGTCGAGGGGCTGGCCTTCTCGCCCAAGGGCATGCGCTTCGGCGTCGCCCGCTACAATGGCGCGACGCTGCATTTCCCGGCCGCCGCGGGCAAGCCGGTGGAGCTCGAATGGGCCGGCGCCCACACCGGCATTACCTTCTCGCCCGATGGTGCCTTCCTGGTCACCACCATGCAGGAAAACGCGCTGCATGGCTGGAAGCTCGCCGACGGCAAGCACATGCGCATGACCGGTTACCCCGGCAAGGTCAAAAGCCTGTCGTGGAGCGTGAAGGGCAAATGGCTGGCGAGTTCCGGCGCGCCGGCGGCGATCGTCTGGCCGTTTTCGGGCAAGGACGGCCCGATGGGCAAGGCGCCGCTGGAACTCGGCACCCGCGGCAACGCCATGGTGACATCGGTCGCCTGCCATCCAAGCCAGGATGTCGTGGCCGTCGGCTATGATGACGGCATGGTGATGGCAGTGCGCTTCGCCGACGCCAGGGAGGTGCTGTTGCGCCGCCCGGGCAAAGGCGCCATCACTTCCATGATGTGGGACAAGGAAGAGCGACGCGTCGCCTTCGGCAGCGCCGCCGGCGACTGCGGCGTTATCGACATTTCGGCCTGAACTCACCGCGCCCGCGCGGCCAGCCGGACGGGCTTTCTCCGCAGCGACAGCCCGTCGCGCATATTGAGTGACAAAAGCGCAATGTTGACGGCGCCGGCCGTCAGTTCGATCGCCTGGACGATTGTGAACAGGGTGTCGAAACGACCGGCATCGGCAAGGCTGCTGAGCAGGACAGCTGAGGGCACCAGCACCAGCAGCCCGTTGGCGGCGATGATGCGCATGCGCCGTTTCTTGCGCGCGACGACCGGGCTCCTCCACCCCTTGCCGAGCGAGAAACCGGACGCGCCGGCGACGATCATCGCCGGAATGAGCACGGCCATGCCGGCCAGCACACAGTTTTTGACCGTTGTGACCCCGGCCGCGTCGCCGAACAGCTCAACTGCGGCCGTCGACAGCCAGAAGACCGAAACCGTGATCAGCGCGATGGCGCCCGCCGCTGCGTGAATCCAGGTTTTCATCGCCATCTCCATAGCAAGCTATATATCATTGCATAGCATGCTATTCAACTGTTATCCAGTCCCATGGCCTTTCAGAAAGAACGATCCGCCGGATTCCTGGCCAACCACATGGCACGGCTGTTCGCCAACGGGCTGCAGCAGCGCATCCGGCCGCTCGGTCTGGCGCCGGCTCAGTTCATGGCGCTGCTGGCTCTGTGGGATGAAGATGGCCTGACGCAACGCGAACTCGTGCAGCGGCTCAGCGTCGAGCAGGCGACTATGGCCAACACGCTGATCCGCATGGAACGTGACGGGTTGATCGAGCGAAGGTCTCACCCCGAGGACGGGCGCTCGCAATCGATCCATCTCACCGCTAAGGCCATTGCCCTGCGCGAACCCGCGACACAGGCGGCGCGTTCACAGAACGAAGCAGCTTTGGTCGATCTAAGCGAAGATGAGCGGCTGGTGTTTCTCGACCTGATGCGGCGCGCCATCGCGTCGATGCAGTCGGATTGACCGCAGATCAAGAAGAGCTATTCGGCCCCGCACGAGACCTTGCCGGTGACTTCAACCGGCTTGCCATCCTGGTCCTTGTCCGCTGCGGCATCATAGATGGCGAGCGTATAGCCCCCGTCATAGACGCCTTCGTCAGTGGTCTTGGTCAGGATCGTCAGTTCGACCGAGTTGAAGCGTTGCGCGGCTTCGTGCTCGCGGTAGATGTTCAGCCGCAATTCCTTGTCGTCCAGCCAGTACTGCGTGAGGTTGGAATCCTCGAAGACAGTCTTGCGCAGGCTGTCGCCTTCCGGCCGCCCCAGAATCTCGAGATCGCCGCGAAAATTGAAGGTCGGACCGCCCATGCCCCGGGTGACGCCGGCTTCGACTTCGAATTTTGCCGCCTTGTCATCAGCGGAACACCAGATGCCACCCGATGCGAAGGCTGCGCCAGCCGACAAAAGCAACATCGCCAAACAGATGATCGTCCGCATTTTCTCCCCCAGAACCAAATGCCTAAGCGTATTGGCACCGGGCTTGGCCTCAAGGTCAAGCGCCAGCCGGGTGCTGCTGAACCAATGCAGTGCAGCCCGGCGGCCAATTGCGGTTTGAGATGGCGATTGGCTAGAGTGGTGGCCGAGAGGGGATTTTCATGCATTCAACCGACCATTCAGGCCTATCGATCGGCGGCATCAGCCGTGACCGCATCGCCAGGCTGCGCGAGAGTGAGGCAGAAGCCTTCCGCAAGGCGCGGCCGAAATCGGCAGCCAAGGTGGGCAACGGCCTGCCTGGCTTCTTCGGCGGCGTGCCGATGCACTGGATGAACGACTGGCCGACGCCGTTCCCGATCCTGGTCGACAGCGCCAAAGGCGCCACCATCACCGACATTGACGGCAACAGGCTCGATGATTTCTGCCTGGGCGACACCGGCTCGATGTTCGGCCATTCGCCGCCGCCGGTGGCGCGCGCCATCCGCCGCCAGGCTGGACGCGGGCTGACCTACATGCTGCCTTCGGAGGATGCACTGGCCATCGGACCGCTGTTGCAAGAGCGCTTCGGCCTGCCGTTCTGGCAAATCGCGACGACGGCAACCGACGCCAACCGCTTCGCGCTGCGGGTTGCCCGCGCAATCACCGGTCGCGAAAGGATCCTGGTTTTCAACGGCTGCTATCACGGCTCGGTCGACGAGACGATGGTGCGGCTGGTCGACGGCAGACCCGTCAACCGGCCGGGACTGGCGGGCGAATTCCGCGACCTGACCAAGACGGCGAAGGTCATCGAGTTCAACGATGTCGTCGCGCTTGAAGCAGCGCTGAAAGACAAAGATGTCGCCTGCGTCATCGCCGAGCCGGTGCTGACCAATTCCTGCATGGTGCTGCCCGATCGCGGTTTTCATGACGCGCTGCGCAAAGTGACACGCGCGGCCGGCACGCTGCTTCTGATCGACGAGACCCATACAATCTCCACCGGCCCCGGCGGCTACACCAGGAAATTCGGGCTGCAATCCGACCTGTTCGTGTTGGGCAAGCCGATCGCCGGTGGCGTGCCGGCGAGCGTGTGGGGGATGAGCGACGAGGTCGCCAACCGCTACGCCGACTACAACAGAACCAAGCAACCCGGTTATTCCGGCATGGGTACGACGCTGTCGGCCAACCCGCTGCAGTTCGCGGCGATGCGCGCCACGCTGGAAGAAGTGATGACCAGTGAGAATTATGACCGGATGGACCGCCTGGCGCTGCGACTCGACGCCGGGCTGACCGGGGTCATTGACCGCTACAACCTGCCCTGGCATGTCGCCCGCGTCGGCGCTCGCGTCGAGTTCATCTGCGCGCCCGGTCCGCTCCGGAACGGCGCCGAGGCCGAGACTGCGCATGCGCCGGAGCTTGAAGCGGCTGTTCACGTCGCGCTGGTCAACCAGGGCGTGCTGATCGCGCCCTTCCACAACATGATGCTGATCTCGCCGGCCACCACCGGCGCCCAGGTCAACCGGCTGATCACCGCCTTCGCCACGGTTGCGGCAAGGCTGACGGCATGAGACAAGCGACTGAACGGGCGGCTAACGAACGGCCTGCCAAGCGAACCTTGAGTACAGCAATCATGACTTCACCTTCGGGCTCGACGCCCGCCGAGGCGCAAGCCTTTCTCGACGCCCATCCTGAAATCGAGGCCTTTGACATCGTCTTGACCGACGCCAATGGGGTCGGTCGCGGCAAGATCGTGCGCCGGCATGAGCTGAAAAGCATTTATGAGGGCGGCCGTCACATGCCGATCTCGATCCTCGGCCTCGACATCACCGGCGAGGATGTGCACGAGACCGGGCTGATCTGGACGACCGGCGACGGCGACCTCAGGGCATGGCCGATCCCCGGCACGCTGGTGCCGCTCTATGGTACGAGCCCGCCGCGCGGCCAGTTGCTGATGGCGATGTACCATCTGGACGGACAGCCAATGTCGTCGGACCCGCGGCTGGCGCTGGCCCGGCAGGTCGACATATTGGCAGCCAAGGGCCTCTACCCCGCCGGCGCCTTCGAACTCGAATTTTTCCTGCTTGCCAATGAGCGCGACGCCGACGGCAAGGTGAAGCCGGCCGACGCCGTGCTCGACGGTCGCCGCTCGGCCAAGACCGAGGTCTATTCCGTCGACCATCTGCATGGCATGGAGCCGCTGTTTTCCGACATCTATGCAGCGGCCAAGGCGCAAGGCATTCCGGCCGAGACGGTGATTTCCGAATATGCGCCCGGCCAGTACGAACTGACGCTGAACTACCGCAAGGATGTGATGCGGGCCGCCGACGACCTCGTCATGCTGAAGCGGCTGGTGCGGGCGCAGGCGCGCCGGCACGGCGTCACCGCCTGCTTCATGGCCAAGCCGATCGAAAAATACGCCGGCTCCGGCATGCATTTCCATGTCTCGCTGCAGGACAAGGCAGGCCGAAACGTCTTTGCCGAGGCCGGCGGCGAAAGCTGGTCGCTGCCGCTGCTGCAGGGGCTCGGCGGCCTGATCCAGACCATGGCGGAATCGATGCTGGTGTTTGCGCCGCACGCCAATTCGTGGCGCCGCTTCGTCTCGCAATCCTATGCGCCGGTAGCGCCGACATGGGGCGTCAACAACCGTTCGGTGGCGCTCCGCGTTCCGGCGGGCGATGCGAAGAACCGGCGCATCGAACACCGGCCGTCGGGCGTCGACGCCAATCCCTACCTGATCGCCGCAACCGTGCTGGCCGGCATCGTCAAGGGACTGGACGAAGGTCTCGACCCCGGCCCGGAGACGACCGGCAACGGCTATGAAGCAGCCGTCACGCGCACGACCATGCCGGTCGATTGGCGCGCCGCGATCGAAGCGGCGCGGGCGTCGAGCTTCCTGAAAGAGGCGCTCGGCGAGGATCTGCATCGCACTTTCGTGGCGATCAAGCAGTCCGAATATCTGCGCGTCGCCCGCACCGTCAGCGAGCTGGATTATCATCTCTACCTGCACGAGGTTTGATGGCAGCAGGAACCATCGTCGGCCTTATCCATTTCAATCTCGAATGGACGAGGCAGGATCATGGCGACCACAGGCCTTCCACGTGAAGCAAAAATGCCCGCCAGACGCATTTCCGTGCGGCGCGTCGAACCGGCGCTGGACGAAGACAGTGCCTCCATCGCGAGCCTACGCGAAGCCGCGAAGAGTTGCCGCCGCTGCCCGCTGTGGCGCGACGCGACGCAGACCGTGTTCGGCGAGGGGCCTGACAATGCCAAGGTGGTCTTCGTCGGCGAACAGCCGGGCGACCAGGAGGATCTCGCCGGCAAACCTTTCGTCGGTCCGGCGGGCAAAGTCTTCGATGCAATCCTCGATGACGCCGGCGTCGACCGGCAAAAGGTCTACGTCACCAACGCGGTCAAGCACTTCAAATTCGAGCCGCGCGGCAAGCGCCGCATCCACTCCAAGCCGAATGCCGGAGAGGTTCAGGCATGTCGCTGGTGGCTCGACCAGGAGTTCGAACTGATCAAGCCGCACCTTGCCGTGGCGCTTGGCGCCACGGCGGCGCTGTCGCTGCTGGGCAAGGCTATTCCTGTGACGAAAATGCGCGGTCGAGTGATCGAGCGGGAAGATGGGCTGCGCGTGTTCATCACCATCCATCCGTCTTTCATTTTGCGCATCCACGAGCCAGCGGACAAGGAAGCCGAGCGCGAACGGTTTTTGCATGACATGAAGCAGGTCAAGCGGCTGATGGCGGCTTAATCAGGCGACGGTCGGCGCCGCCCCTCTGCCGGGCATTTCTCCCCGTATAGTGACGGGGAGAAAGACGCTGTGACCGCGGCTTTCGCAAATCGTCAACGTCGCAAGAAGAGCGCGAAGGCGCGGCCAGTTTCCTTCTCCCCGTCACTATACGGGGAGAAGGTGCCGGCAGGCGGATGAGGGGCAGCGCCGACTCTTGTGCAGACAGGTAACTCGACGTGCTCTACCGGATCAGAATGGCCCGGAGATCGTTGACATTGGTACCGGTCGGCCCTGGCACGAACAGATCGTCAACCGCATTAAATGCCGTCCAGGCATTGTTGCCGGCCAACATCGCCTTGGCGTCGACGGCGGCTGAACGCATGCGCGACACCGTCGAACCATCGGCGAAGGCACCGGCATTGTCTTCCGAGCCGTCTATGCCGTCGGTGTCGGCAGCCAGCGCATCGATATTGTCCGCCCCGCTGATGCCGATGGCGAAAGCCAGCAGGAATTCCGAGTTGCGGCCGCCCTTGCCCTTGGCGCGCAAGGTCACCGTGGTCTCGCCACCGGACAGGATCAATACCGGCTTAGAAAATGGCCGGTTGCGTGTCGCCACTTCGCGCGCGATGGCCGCATGAACGCCGCCGACCTCGCGTGCCTCGCCCTCGATGGAATCGGAGAGGATGACGGCTTCGATGCCTTGGCGCCTGGCTTCGGCTGCCGCCGCTTCCAGCGACACGCCGGCCGAGGCGATCAGATGCACTTCATTGCCTGCAAAGCGCTCATCCCCAGGACTTGGTGCATCGGCCTTCGCCGAGTTGATGTGCTCCATCACGGCGTCCGGCAACTTCATGCCATAGGCCGCTATCGAGGCCAGCGCGTCCTCGCGGCTCCCGGTGTCCGGCACGGTCGGACCGGAGGCAACGAGCGCCGGATTGTCGCCCGGAATGTCCGAGACGACCAGCGACACGACCTTGGCCGGATACGCAGCTGCAGCCAGCCGGCCGCCCTTGATGGTCGAGACATGCTTGCGGATGGTGTTCATGGCTGCGATCGGCGCGCCGGAGGCGAGTAGCGCCTCGTTGACGGCGATCTCGTCGGCCAATGTCAGGCCGGCGGCGGGAGATGGCAGTAGCGCCGAGCCGCCGCCCGAAATCAGCGCCACGACCAGATCGTCTGAGGTCAGCCCCTGCACCTTCTCGAGCAGGCGGCGCGAGGCTTCAAGCCCGGCGGCATCAGGCACCGGATGCGCCGCCTCAATGATCTCGATGCGCTCGCATTTGGCGCCATAGCCATAGCGGGTGACGACCAGCCCTTCGATCGGGCCGTCCCAGACCTTCTCGAACGCCGCCGCCATCTGCGCCGAACCTTTGCCGGCGCCAATCACGATGGTGCGGCCTCTAGGTTTCGCCGGCAGATGATCCCGGATCGTGCGTTCGGGATCGGCGGCAGCAACGGCGGCGTCGAAGATGGAGATGAGGAAGGATTTGGGTTCGAGCACGGTCATTCCGCAGCCAGCGCCAGCCCACGCTTGTCGACGCCGAGATGATCGCACAGCGCATCGACGACGACGCCATGGTCCTGGCGCTCCGGCAGGCCGGAGACCGTAATCGCGCCAATGACGCCGGCGCCTTTGACCGTCACCGGAAAACCGCCTCCGGCCAGCACATAGTCGACAATGTCCAGCCCTTCGCCGATCTTGAAAGTGCGGTCCGGCCGCTGCTGCTCCAGCACCAGGCGGTAGGTGCTTTTGAGGTAGCGCTTGACGACATTGATCTTGCGCCGCGCCCAGTCTGGGTTGGAGGCATTCGAGCCCGGCATCGCGGCATAGAACAGCGGCCGGTCCCACAGCCTGATGTCGACGATGATCGGCAAATGGTCAGCCAGCGCCCGCTTGCGGATCGCGACGCCGATCTTGAAGGCCACTGCCTCGTCGAAGGCCGGAAAGACCAGCGTCTCTTCCTGTTTCTGGATCAGAGCGATGTCGTCCGCAGCGGCCATTTTCTTTCTCCGAAATCGTCACACGTCGTGTGTACGACAAGGACTGCCCGGTCAAGGTCTCGTCGCGGCCGCCCCCTCATCCGGCCGCTTCGCGGCCACCTTCTCCCCGTTGGGGAGAAGAGACGAGCGTCGAAGCCGGCGCCCTCCTCTCCCCTCGGGGAGAGGTCGGATTGCCCCGAATTGCCCTTGCAATTCGGTCTCGGCAATCCGGGTGAGGGGGACTAGCCCGCAATCATGTCGCTCTTCGCCGGCCGCCCCGCGACATAGACCTCGCGCACCGCGCGATCGTCACCCAGCGTCTGCAGCAGGAACAGCTCCTCGGCCAGCGTCTCCACCGTCTCCATCCTCAGCCGCATCGCCGGCGTGGCGCGGGCGTCGAGCACGGTGATGTCGGCATCGGTGCCTGCATCCAGCGTGCCGACCTTGCTTGCCACCGACAGCGCCTCGGCATTGCCACGCGTGATCTGCCAGAAGGATTGGAACGGGTTCAGCTTCTCGCCGTTCAGCGCGATCACCTTGTAGCCTTCGTCCATGGTGCGCAGCATGGAGTAATTGGTGCCGCCGCCGACATCGGTGGCGGCGGCGATGCGCAGCGGTTTGTCGCGGCGGCGGAAGCGCTGATAGTCGAACAGGCCGGAGCCGAGGAACAGGTTGGAGGTCGGACAGAACACCGCTACAGAACCTGAGTTCGACAGCGCATCCGCCTCGCGTTCCGAGAGATGGATGCAGTGGCCGAACAGGCTTTTTTTGCCCAACAGACCATACTGCTCATAGACATCGGTGTAGTCGCGCGCCTGCGGATAGAGCTCTTGGGTAAAAGCGATCTCGGCGTGGTTTTCCGACAGATGCGTCTGCATGTGCAAATCGGGATGTTCGCGGCAGAGCGTGCCGGCCATTTCCAGCTGCTCGGGCGACGAGGTGATGGCGAAACGCGGCGTGATCGCATAAAGCTGGCGCCCCTTGCCGTGCCATTCCGCAATCAGCGCGTTGGTATCGTCATAGCCGGATTGCGGCGTGTCGAGCACGCCTGCGGGCGCATTGCGGTCCATCATCACCTTGCCGGCAATGTTGAGCATGCCGCGCGCATGCGACTCCGCGAAGAAGGCTTCGGCGGACGCCTTGTGCACGGAGCAGTAGGCGGCGACCGTCGTGGTGCCATGGCGTACCATCTCGTCGAGGAACAACCGCGCAATGCGGCGGCCGTGCTGGGCGTTGGAAAATTTGGTCTCTTCGGGAAACGTGTAGGTGTTCAGCCAGTCGAGCAGCTCGGCGCCATAGGAAGCGATCACCTGCATCTGCGGAAAATGCACATGCGCGTCGATGAAGCCCGGCAGCAGCAGATGCGGCCGGTGGTCGATTTTCTTTACGCCTTCGCCCGCTTGTTTCTCGATCTGTGCGTAGGCGCCTGCGGCGACGAACCGCCCGTCGCGGATCAGCAGGCCGCCATCCTCCTCGTAGCGCCAGGCAGCATGATCGTCGATGGCTTCGGGCCAGCGCAAAAAGCTCAGCGTGCGGCCGCGCAGAAGTGTGGAGGTCATGCTTATTTTCCTGCGTCTTCGAACCAGGCGACCAGCAGCGCCCGCTCCTTGTCGCTGATCTGGGTGATGTTGGCCGGCGGCATGGCGTGGCTGCGCCCGGCCTGCAGATAGATCTCGCGGGCATGCTCGGCAATGCCGGCATCGGTGTCGAGCATCACGCCCTTGGGCGCGTGGTAGATGCCTTCATAGACCGGCTCGGCGGCATGGCACATCGAGCAGCGGCCAAGCACGGTGTCGCGCACCGCCGGGAAATGCGACGAGGCGATATAGACCTCCGCCGCGGCGGATGCCTTGGGCTCGCCGGTCAGCATTTTCGGCGCCGTCGACAGCCAGATGATGATCATGAACAGCACGGCGGCCGCCATCCAGGTCCAGTGCGGGTTGCCGGCACGCTTGTGCACGGTGTTGAAATAGTGCCGGATCAGCACGCCGATGATGAACACCAGCGAGGCGATGACCCAGTTGAACTCGGTAGCGAACGCCAGCGGATAGTGGTTCGACAGCATCAGGAACAGCACGGGCAGGGTCAGGTAGTTGTTGTGCAGCGAGCGCTGCTTGGCGATCTTGCCGTATTTCGGATCGGGCTTGCGGCCGGCGATGAGGTCGGCGACGACGATCTTCTGGTTTGGAATGATCACCATAAAGACGTTGGCCGACATGATCGTGGCGGTGATGGCGCCCAGATGCAGGAAGGCGGCACGGCCGGTGAACAGATGCGTCAGCCCCCAGGCGATGAACACCAGCACGCCGTAGAGCACCAGCATCAGCCCGGTGTCGCTTTTTCCCAACGGCGAGCGGCACAGAAGATCATAGACCACCCATCCGACACCGATGGTTGCCATCGACAGCAATATGCCCACCGGCACCGACATTGGCAGCACGTTGGGATCGATCAGGAACAGGTCGGCGCCGGCATAGTAGACCACGCACAGCATGGCGAAGCCTGACAGCCAGGTGGCGTAGGATTCCCATTTGAACCAGGTCAGGTGCTCGGGCATTTCGGCCGGCGCCACCAGATATTTCTGGATGTGGTAGAAGCCGCCGCCATGCACCTGCCATTCCTCGCCGAAGGCGCCGACCGGCATGCCGGGACGCTGGCGCAGGCCGAGATCGAGCGCGACGAAATAGAAGGACGAGCCGATCCACGCGATGCCGGTGACGACGTGCAGCCAGCGCACGGCGAAACTCAGCCAGTCCCAGAAAATCGCGAAATCCATCATGTGAAATCGTCCCTGCCGTTCGGTTGACTTTACGGTGTGGTACGCAAACGAAAAGAGGCGAGGTGTACGATGACTTTCAAAAAAAAATGGAAAATAGTAGGTTGATCCCACGAGCCGTTTGAGAGCCACGAAAATCTGATGGCCTATCTCGACAACATCGCCGTCTTCGTTCGCGTCGTCGAGCTCGGCAATCTGTCGGCTGCGGGCCGCGACATGCGCATTTCGCCGGCCGTTGCGTCGAACCGCATCAAGGAACTGGAAAAGCATCTCGGCGTGCGGCTGTTCAACCGCACGACACGGCAGTTGATGCCGACAGAGCACGGCACGGTGTTTTACTCCGGTGCCAAGCAGGTGCTGGAAGCGATCACCGAGGCGGAAGCCGCTGTCTCGGCGCTCTCCGGCCAGCCGCGCGGCACCATCCGGGTCACTGCGCCGCTCGGCCTCGGGCGGCGGCTGGTGGCCTCGGGCATTCCGGACTTTCACGACAAATACCCCGATATCGAGGTGCGGCTCAGGCTCTCCGACCACAATATCGACATCATGAAGGAAGGCATCGACGTCGCCTTCAAGCTCGGCATCATCGAGGATTCCAGCTTGAGAATGCGCGGCATCATGGAATGCGAGCGCGTGCTGGTGGCAGCGCCGAAATATCTGGAAGCGCGCGGCGAACCGGTGGAGCCGCAGGAACTGATCGGCAAGAAGCACGATTGCCTGATGCTGCGCTATTCCGGTGCGCGCGAATATGTCTGGACGCTGCAGACGCCGAACGGCCCGCAGAAATTCGAAGTGCACGGCCCTTACGACACCGACGATGGCGATGTGCTGACCGGCTGGGCGCTGTCGGGACGCGGCATCATCAACAAGCCGCGCTTCGAGGTCGAACCCTTCATTCGCGACCGGCGGCTGCAGGTGATCCTGGCCAGCACGCCGCCGACGCCGGTGCAGTTTGCTGCCGTCTATCCGCACAAGAAGCTGCAGGATCCCAAGGTGCGGCTGCTGCTCGACTTCATGGCCGAGCGCTGCCAGCGGCTGATCAAGGATCTTCTGGCCGGCAAATAGGGCTGGCCGGCACGTGATGGGCCGTTGGCCCAGTCGCAAGGGTTGCCTTACACGCAAGCAACTTTAGGTTTGCATACTCCGCCTCGATGGCCCCGCGCCGACTGACGAGCAAACCACAATGCATCTCGCCGTTTCGCTCAACATTGCTTCCGGGCAGCCGCTCGCCTTCAGCGATCTCGCCGATTTTGCCAAGCAAGCGGAAGCGGCCGGGCTGGACATGATCGTCCTCGAGGACTCCATGCCGGACAGCGGCGGGTCGAGCCCTTTCGAAGCGACGACGTTGCTGGCGGCGCTGGCGACGGTGACGAGCAGGATCGGCCTCGTTGCTGCCGCTTCCACCGTCGCCCACCAGCCCTACAATCTGGCGCGCCGTTTTGCCTCGCTCGACATCATCAGCCGCGGTCGCGCTGGCTGGCACGCGACCATGGCGCAGGCGCCACGCGAAGCCGCCAATTTCAGCCGGCCGGAAGTATTTTCCGCCGACGATTTCCGCCGTCGTGCGGAAGAATATATCGGCGTCGTTCAGGGCTTGTGGCAGGGCTGGGATGCGGACGCGCTGCTGTTCGACAAGGAAGGTGGCCGTTTCCACGATCCCGACAAGATGCATCTGCTCGACCACAAGGGCGAGTTCTTCTCGGTGCGCGGACCGCTGAACGTCGCGCGCTCGCCGCAGGATACGCCAGTGCTGGTGCTGTCGCATGTCTCCGAGGCCGGCCGGGACATCGCGGCTCGCACCGCCGATGTCATCCTGCTCGACGGACCCGTAGGGGAAGCCAAAGCACGCCATGACGATCTCAAACGTCGCGTCGCTGTCTGCGGACGCGATCCGGACGCGGTCAAACTGCTGCTGAGCGTTGGCGCAGATGTTACCGCCGACACTCTCGACGCGTCGTTCCGCTCGAAGAGCTGTGACGGGTTCAACATCGCGATGCCGCCCTCCACGCTCGAGGGCTTCTTCGACCGCGTGCTGCCGGAGTTGCGGCGTCGTGGCCTCGTTCACCAGGATTATCGCGGTACGACATTGCGCGCACGCCTCGGACTTGCCGGAGGTGATCAATGACCCGCCAGATGAAGCTTGGCGCCTTCCTGTGGGCGACGGGCCATCACATCGCCGCCTGGCGCCATCCAAAGGCGCATGTCACGGCCGGCATCGACGTCGACCACTACATCCAGCTGGCGCGCACGGCGGAAGCGGCAAAATTCGACATGATCTTCTGTGAGGACGCCGCCGGCCTGCGCGAAGCCAATGTCGGCATCGCCAGCCAGACCTCGCGCTCGATCGGCTTCGAACCGATCAGCCTGCTGTCGGCGCTCGCCGTCCAGACCAGCCGCATCGGCCTCGTCTCGACGGCCTCGACCAGCTACAACGAGCCCTACGGCCTGGCGCGGATCTTTTTGTCGCTCGATCACTTAAGCGGCGGCCGGGCCGGCTGGAACCTGGTCACATCGGCCAGCCCCATCGAAGCCGCCAATTTCGGCGCGACGGGCCTCAAACCCCACGCCGACCGCTATGAGCGGGCGCGTGAGTTTGCCGAGGTGGTGTCAGGACTTTGGCAAGGCGGCAGCTTTCCCGGCCATGACGGCCAGAGTTTCTCGGTACGCGACCCGCTCGATTTGCCGCGCTCGCCGCAGGGCGCACCGGTGATGGTACAGGCCGGCGCCTCGGATGTCGGCCGCGACCTGGCTGCCCGCACCGCCGATGTGGTGTTCACGGCGGCGCAGACTCTGGAGGAAGCCAAGGCCTTCTACGACGATCTGAAGAGCCGCACGGCGGCCTATGGCCGCGAGCCGGACGATATCAAGATCATGCCCGGCGTCTCTCCCGTGGTGGCGAAAACCGAGGCCGAGGCCCGCGAGAAGCAGGAGGAATTGCAGGCGCTGATTCCCGACGATGTCGGAGTTGCCTTGCTGTCCAGTTATCTCAGTATTTCGGACCTGCATCGCTACCCGATCGATGGACCTATGCCGGAACTGCCGGAGACCGAGGGCATGAAAAGCCGCCAGGCGCTGGTTGTCGAGCAATCGCGCCGCGACGGCCTTTCCATCCGCCAGCTTGCCCGCCACTTCGCGGGCGCGCGCGGCCACTGGCGCATCGTCGGCACGCCGGCGCAGATCGCCGACGAGTTGCAGGCCCGGTTCGAAGGCGGCGGGGCCGACGGCTTCAATGTCATGCCGTCATATTTCCCCGGCGAGCTCGATGCGTTCGCCACTCTGGTGGTGCCGGAACTACAGCGGCGTGGCCTGTTCCGCCGGGAGTACGAGGGTAGCACTCTACGCGAGCATCTGGGGTTGAAGTGGCCGGCGTAGCTGTGGCGAAAAGTTAGCCGGCTATTTCTTTGTCTCGTTGGACCGGATGGTCGATATTTGACGTCGCGTTGTGAACGACCAGCGCAGTCATGATCTCCGCTGCCGCGAGCGCTGCGATGACCTGTGGGCGCTTGTCCTTGACGGCGTCGCCGCCGATCGGCGAGACGAGGCGGGCGAACTCAGCCTCCGTGCCCTCCGCCGATTTCAGGAACCAGTTCCTGAACGTCGCCTTCTTGGTCTTCGAGCCGATCATGCCGACATAGGCCGCATCGTCGCGCTTGAGCGCCTCAGCAACGATGAGGAAATCGAGCGCGTGGTCGTGGGTGAGGATGGCGAAGGCGGCGCCGGCAGGCGCGTTGCGCACCTCAGCCTCCGGTATTGGCGTCAGCCGCGTCTCGACGGTTTCCGGCATGCCTTCCAGCGCTTCGGCCCGCGTCTCGATGACGACGCCGTGCACAGGAAGAAGTGCGATGGTCGAGGCCAGCGCCTGGCCGACATGGCCACCGCCGAAGATATAGACATGCGGCAAGTGGGTTTCCTCGGCTTCCGCCGCTGCAACCAGTTCGGCAGCAAGCGCGGCATCGACGATACGGATTAGCACCTCCACGCGCCCGCCGCAGCACTGGCCGATTTCGGGCCCGAGCGGCACGTCGAGCGTGGCGCAGACTTCATCGACCTCGATACGGGTTCCCCTCCCCCTCGAGGGGAGGGTGGCGGCGAAGCCGCCGGGTGGGGTCGCTGCGGCAGTGCGCGACGCCCTTGCGGTGCCTCCTGAGAGGACCCCCTCTGGCCGTTTTGCGGCCATCTCCCCCTCAAGGGGGGAGAAAAGCATCTGCCTGGCCTTGTCGATCGCCATATATTCGAGCTGGCCGCCGCCGATCGTGCCGAAAATCGCCGCCTGCGAGACGAGCATGAAGGCGCCCTTCTCGCGCGGCGTCGAGCCTTTGGTGCCGGCCACTTCGACCAGAGCAAGCCGGCCGGCGCTGCCGAGAAAGGCTTTCAAGCTTTGCACTTTCGAGTTCATCGTCTGCATTCCCACCGCAGCGCCGTGCGTCCTGCGGACGCACAAAGGACGCTGCGGCTCATTTAGTCTGCCGCATGATCCTTTCCGAAATCGACATCGATTTCGGGGTCATGCGGTGTGAAACATAGCGTTTTCGGGCCAGATTTGCACGTTCTGGCTCGATCAGGCCGATTTGGCGGCTCTCAGCCGTTCGACCGCCATCAGCACGCGTTCCGGTGTCGCCGGGGCGTCGAGACGCGGACAAATCTTGTGGTCGGCAACGCTGGCTACCGCATCCGACAGCGCATGCAGCACCGACATGCCGAGCGGGAAGGGCGGTTCGCCGACCGCCTTGGAGCGATGCACCGTCGGCTCGTTGGCTTCCGGCCAGTCGGCCAGCGTCACGTTGAAGATCTTCGGCCGGTCGGACGCCAGCGGGATCTTGTAGGTCGACGGCGCGTGCGTGCGCAGCCGGCCCTTGTCGTCCCACCACAGTTCCTCCGTCGTCAGCCAGCCCATGCCCTGGATGAAGCCGCCCTCGATCTGGCCAAGGTCGATGGCACGGTTCAGCGAGCGGCCGGTCTCATGCAAGATGTCGGTGCGCTCGACGACATATTCGCCGGTCAGCGTGTCGACCGAGACTTCCGAGCACGAGGCGCCATAGGCGAAATAATAGAACGGACGGCCCTCGCCCTTGTCGCGATTCCAATGGATTTTCGGCGTCTTGTAGAAGCCCGTCGCCGACAGCTGGATGCGGGCCATATAGGCCTGCTTGACGAGGTCGGCGAAAGCGATCTCCTGGTTGCCGATGCGCACGCGGTTGGGCAGGAACAGCACCTGGTCGCGCGGCACCTGGTATTTTTCAGCGGCGAAATCGGTCAGCCTGTCCTTGATCTGGCGGGCGCCGTTCTGCGCCGCCATGCCGTTGAGGTCGGTGCCGGACGACGCCGCAGTGGCCGACGTGTTGGGCACCTTGCCGGTGGTCGTCGCGGTTATTTTCACCTGGTCGAGGTCGATCTGGAACTCTTCCGCCACCACCTGCGCCACCTTGACATAGAGGCCTTGCCCCATCTCGGTGCCGCCATGGTTCAGATGCACCGAACCGTCGGTATAGACATGCACCAGCGCGCCGGCCTGGTTGTAATGCGTCGCGGTAAACGAGATGCCGAATTTCACCGGCGTCAGCGCCAGCCCGCGCTTGATGAAGCGGCTGTTGGCGTTGAAGGCCTGGATGATCCTGCGGCGGCTTGCATAGTCCGCGCTCGCCTCCAGTTCGGCGACGATGCCATGGATGATGTTGTCCTCGACCGTCTGGTGATAGGGCGTGACGTTGCGGCCCCCCTCTTTATCACCACTGGTGCCATAGAAATTCTGCTTGCGGATTTCGAGCGGGTCCTTGCCGACGGCAAAGGCGACCTCGTCGATGACGCGTTCGGCGCCGACCATGCCTTGCGGGCCGCCGAAGCCGCGAAACGCCGTGTTCGACACCGTGTTGGTATAGAGCGGCGCCGACTGCGCATGCACCGCCGGCCAGAAATAGGTGTTGTCGCAGTGGAACAGCGCACGGTCGGTGACCGGGCCGGAGAGATCCGAGGAAAAGCCGCAGCGCGCCGCGAACATGAAGTCGACGCCAAGAATGTTGCCGGCGTCGTCGAAGCCGACCTCATAGTCGACGAGGAAGTCATGACGCTTGCCGGTGGCGATCATGTCGTCGTCACGGTCGGGCCGGATTTTGACCGCGCGATGATGTTTCTTGGCGGCAATCGCGGCGAGGGCGGCAAACTGGTTGCCTTGCGTTTCCTTGCCGCCGAAGCCGCCGCCCATGCGGCGGATTTCCACCGTGATGGCGTTGCTCGGCACGCCCAGCGCATGGCTGACCATATGTTGCACTTCGCTCGGATGCTGGGTCGAGGAATAGATGGTGACGTCCTGGTCCTCGCCCGGAATGGCGACGGCGATATGGCCTTCGAGGTAGAAATGCTCCTGGCCGCCAACGCGCATCTTGCCCTTCAGCCGGCGCGGCGCTGCCTTGATCGCGGCAGCGGCATCGCCGCGCTTCAAGGTCAGCGGCGGGGTGACCAGTTTGTCCTTGCGCGGGTCGAGGTCACCGACGTCGGTGACGAAAGGCAATTGACTGTATTCGACCTTGGCCAGCCGCGTGGCGCGGCGCGCCTCCTCGCGGGTCCCGGCAATGACACAAAAGATCGGCTGGCCGTAAAATTGCACCTTGTCGTCGGCCAGCACCGGCTCGTCATGACGGCCGGTCGGCGAGATGTCGTTTTCGCCGGGCACGTCTTTTGCCGTCAGCACATCGACAACCCCCGGCGCCGAGCGCACCGCGGACAGGTCCATTTTGGTGATGGTCGCGTGCGTTGCCATGGACAGGCCGAGGCAGCCATGCAGCATGCCTGCCGGTTCCGGCATGTCGTCGATATAAACCGCGCTGCCGCTGACATGCTTGTGCGCGGAATCATGACGCTGGTCGGTGGCGACGCCGCCGGAAATCTTCGGTGCCTTGAGGTTGGGAGAAGCGTGCTTGTTCATCAGGCCGCCTCGTTGCGTGACACTTGGGTCGGCTCGCGAGTGCCGCTGGTCTCGGCAAAGAAACGCAGCAAAAGGTTCTTCGCCGCCAGCGCCCGGTACTCGGCTGACGCCCGCATGTCGGTCAGCGGGGTGAAATCGCCGGCATATTCGGCCATCGCCGTTTCCACTGTTGCCTCCGTCCACGGTTTGCCGAGCAGCGCCTTTTCGACACCGAAAGCGCGCTTCGGCGTCGCCGCCATGCCGCCATAGGCGATGCAGATGTCGGCCACCGTGCCGTCCTTGGCCAGGTCGAGGAAAAAGGCGCCGAGGGCTGCGGTGATGTCCTCGTCGCGGCGCTTGGTGATCTTGTAGACGGCAAACTTTGTGCCCTTGGCCGGCACAGGAACATGCACGGCCTCGACGAATTCGCCCGGCTGCCGGTCCTGCTTGCCATAGGCGATGAAGAAATCCTCAAGCGCGATGGTGCGGCGCTTCTTGCCCCGGCGCAGCGTCAGCTGCGCGCCAAGCGCGATCAAGGGTGGCGGCGTGTCGCCGATCGGCGAACCGTTGGCGATGTTGCCGCCGATCGTGCCCATATTGCGCACTTGCTCACCACCGATACGGTCGAACAACGGCCCCAGCACCGGGATGCGCCTGGCCAGTGTCGCGAAAGCGTCGGTGTAAGTGACGCCGGCGCCGATGGTGATGACGTCATTGTCCTCGGAGATTGCGCACAGCCCCTCTAGATTGCCGATAAAGATTACCGGCGAGATGTCGCGCATATGCTTGGTGACCCACAGCCCGACATCGGTCGAGCCGGCGACAACCGTGGCGCCGGGCTCCTTGTCCAGCACGGCGGCGAAATCGTCGGCATTGGCCGGCACGATCAGCCGCTGCTTGCCGGCGCCGATCTCGACACGCGCCCCATCACGCATCGCTTCGAGCCTTGCCGTGATTGCCTTGCGCTCCGCCGCCAGCGGATCCTTTGCAGCCTTGCCGTAGCTGGAAATGGCGCGGGCAGCGCGCATGATCGCCTCGTAGCCGGTGCAGCGGCAGAGATTGCCTTGCAGGGCCTTTTCGATCTCCGCATTCGACGGATCGGGCGATTTCATCCACAGGCAGTAGAGTGACATGACGAAGCCCGGCGTGCAGAAGCCGCATTGCGAACCGTGGAAATCGACCATCGCCTGCTGTACGGGATGCAACTGGCCGGGCGCACCGCGCAAATGCTCGACCGTCACGACATGGGTGCCGTCGAGCGAACCGAGGAAGCGGATGCACGCATTGACGCTTTCATAGACCAGCTTGCCGGCCGAGAGTTTGCCGACCAGCACTGTGCAGGCGCCGCAATCGCCCTCGGCGCAGCCTTCCTTGGTGCCGCGCAGCGAGCGCTCAAGCCGCAGCCAGTCGAGCAAGGTCGTCTCTGGCGCCATTGATGGCAGCGCGACATCGCTGCCGTTGAGGATGAAACGGATCTCGTTGCGTATGGTGACCTTGGCCATGCGTCAGCTCCCCCTGTAGGTCGAGTAGCCATAGGGAGAGATAAGCAATGGCACGTGATAATGCACTGTTGCAGCCATGCCGAAGCGGATCGGCACGCTGTCGAGGAAGGCCGGTTCCGGCAGTTTTGTTCCCTGGCCGCGCAGATAGTCGCCGGCCGCGAAGATCAGTTCGTACTCGCCGGTGCGAAACTCCGCGCCTGCCAGCAGCGGTGCATCGCAGCGTCCATCGGCATTTGTGACAACGGTCTTCAGATGTGTCCGAGCCTCACCCTCGAGGTGATAAAGCGCAATCGACAAGCCCGCCGCCGGCTTGCCGGTCGCGGTATCGAGCACATGCGTCGTCAGACGTCCGCCATCGGCTTTCGACGTTTCTGCCACTGGCGCCTCCCATTTCCAGAACGAACTGGCCCGGTACAATCGAGCAAAGCAATGAATTGTGCGCCAATTAAAGGCGATGCATAAGTCCCGGTCGAGCGGAGCGGCACAAAAACACTTTCAAAAATTTCGAGGGAATGCGTAGGCACCCCTTTCGACTATCCTGATCACAACTTCCGGCGGTGTCCGGCAGGGAGGGGCAATGCGTTACTCTAGAGACATGCGCGGCTATGGAGCCAATCCGCCGGATCCGAAATGGCCGGGCGGCGCACATGTGGCGGTGCAGTTCGTCGTCAATTACGAGGAAGGCGGCGAGAACTGCGTGCTGCACGGCGACAAGGCCTCGGAAGCTTTCCTGTCGGAGATTGTCGGCGCCGCGCCATGGGTGGGCCAGCGCCACTGGAACATGGAATCGATCTACGAATATGGCGCCCGCGCCGGCTTCTGGCGACTGTTGCGCCTGTTCAGAGAGGCCCAAGTGCCGGTGACCTGCTACGGGGTCGCCTCAGCCTTGGCCCGCTCGCCCGATCAGGTGGCGGCGATGCAGGAGGCCGGCTGGGAAATGGCCTCGCACGGGCTGAAATGGATCGACTACCGCGACCACAGCGCCGAGGACGAGCGCCGCGACCTCGAAGCGGCGATCAAGCTGCATTACGAGGTGACGGGCCAGCGGCCGACCGGCTGGTATACCGGCCGCACTTCGGTCAACACGGTGCGGCTCGTCGCCGAAGAAGGCGGTTTCGACTATGTGTCGGACACCTATGACGACGAACTGCCCTACTGGTTCGAGCACAGCGGCGGCACGCAGCTTGTCATCCCCTATACGCTCGACGCCAACGACATGCGCTTCGCCACACCGCAGGGCTTCAATTCCGGCGACCAGTTCTTTGCCTATCTCAAGGATAGTTTCGACACGCTCTATGCCGAGGGCAAAGCCGGCCGGCCGCGCATGATGAACATCGGCCTGCATTGCCGGCTTGTCGGCCGTCCCGGCCGCGTGGCGGCGCTGAAGCGCTTCGTCGACTACGTAAAGTCGCACGACAAGGTCTGGCTGGCGCGGCGCATCGACATCGCCCGGCACTGGCAGGAGCACCATCCTTACCAGCCGGCGGCGCTGAAACCCTCGAAGATGGAATTCGAAACCTTCGTCCACACATTCGGCGGCGTGTTCGAACATTCGCCGTGGATTGCCGAGCGCGCCTTCGAACTGGAGCTCGGACCTGCGCATGACAGCGCCGGCGGCTTGCACAATGCGCTCTGCCGCGTCTTCCGCGCCGCCAGCGAGACCGAACGGCTCGGCGTGCTCAACGCCCATCCGGATCTTGCCGGCAAACTGGCCAAGGCGAAGCGCCTGACGGCGGAATCGACCAGGGAACAGGCATCCGCCGGCCTCGACGCCCTGACCGACAAGGAGCGCGAGCTGTTCTCCAAGCTCAACGCCGCTTACGTCACCACCTTCGGCTTTCCCTTCATCATTGCGGTGCGGGGCAAGACCAAGGAGGAAATCCTCACCGAGTTCGAGGCCCGCATTGGCAACAGCCGCGGCGTCGAACTCGACACCGCCTGCAAACAGGTCGAGCGCATCGCGTTGCTCCGCCTGAAAGACATGCTCCCGCTCTAATGACTGAGGGTCAGGACCCCATGGATATGATCAAGACTGACCAGAAAACCTATTATGCGCCGCATGGCGGCCATCCCGGCCAAAATGAGCTTTTGACCGGCCGCGCTGTCTTCACCGAGGCCTATGCCGTCATCCCCAAAGGGGTGATGCAGGACATTGTCACCAGCCCGCTGCCGTTCTGGGACGAGACCAGGGCCTGGATCATCGCAAGGCCGCTGTCGGGCTTTGCCGAGACATTTTCGCAATACATCGTCGAGGTGCTGCCTGGCGGCGGCAGCGACCGGCCGGAGCCGGACGCCGGCGCCGAGGGCGTGCTGTTCGTGGTCGAGGGCGAGCTGGCCGTTTCGCTCGCCGGCAAGAAGCACGTGCTTCAAGCCGGTGGCTTTGCCTTCCTGCCGCCCGCGAGCGGCTGGACGGTGCGCAACGAAGGTCGCGAGGCCGTACGCTTTCACTGGATCCGTAAGGCCTATGAGGCCGTCGACGGCATCGACGCCCCGGAGGCTTTCTTCAGCAGCGACCAGCAAGTGGTGCCGACGCCGATGCCCGGCACCGAAGGCCGCTGGGCGACGACCCGCTTCGTCGATCCGGCTGACATGCGCCACGACATGCATGTCACCATCGTCACGCTGGAACCCGGCGCCGTCATTCCGTTCGCCGAGACGCATGTGATGGAGCACGGGCTCTATGTGCTGGAGGGCAAGGCCGTCTACCGCCTCAACCAGGACTGGGTCGAGGTCGAGGCCGGCGACTTCATGTGGCTGCGCGCCTTTTGCCCGCAGGCCTGCTACGCCGGCGGACCCGGCAAATTCCGCTATCTGCTCTACAAGGACGTCAACCGGCACGCCAAGCTCGGCGGGGCGGGCATTGGCGGTCGCGCGCGGTGACCCGCATCACAGCGCGGCCGCTGACCCGCGAAAGCTTTGCCGGCTTCGGCGACGTGATCGACATGGGCGGCGACAACCACTACCCGATCAATGGCGGCAAGGCAGAGCGCTTCCACGATCTCGCCACGGCTGAGGCAGCAGGCCCGAATGCCCGCGTGCTGGTTTCGATGGTGCGGGGCACGCCTTACGAGCTGCCGCTGAAGCTCACCATGGTCGAGCGCCACCCGTTCGGCAGCCAGGCGTTCATCCCGCTGTCGCCACGCCCGTTCCTGGTCGTCGTCTGCCATGACGGAAAGGATGGCCCCGGCGAACCGCAAGCCTTCATCACCGCGCCCGGCCAAGGCATCAACTATCCGCGCAATCTCTGGCACGGCGTACTGACGCCGCTCGGCGAAGCCCAGGACTTCGTCATCGTCGATCGTGGCGGCGATGGCTCCAACCTCGAAGAATTCCACTTCTCGCACCCCTACGAGATCCATCTCCCCGACGAGACCTGAGTAAAATGACCGACATATCGCTGATCGACCGCCTGCTCGATGTCATCGAGCACGACATCGTGCCGAAGACGGCGGAGGGCGTCGCCCATGGCAACAAGCTGTTCGGCGCCGCGATCCTGCGCAAGGGCGACCACTCGCTGGTGCTGGCCGAAACCAACAACGAGACGGAAAATCCACTCTGGCACGGCGAGGTGCACTGCCTGAAGCGTTTTTATGAAATGCCCAAGGCCGAGCGCGTCGATACCAAGGACGCCATCTTCATCGCCACGCACGAGCCGTGCTCGCTCTGCCTGTCGGCGATCACCTGGACCGGCTTCGACAATTTCTACTATCTGTTCAGCCACGAGGATTCGCGCGACTCGTTCGCCATTCCGCACGACCTGAAGATCCTGAAAGAGGTCTTCACACTCGACCCCGGCGGCTACAATGCCGAGAACGCCTACTGGAAGAGCTTTTCCATACGCAGGCTGGTGCGCGCGCTGCCCGAGGCCGAGCGCAACAGGTTGGAGGCGCGGATCGGCAAGATTTCAGCGCGCTACGACGAACTGTCCGGTGTCTACCAGGACAGCAAGGACGAGAACGACATTCCGCTGAACTGAGGTCGTGAAGCGGGCTGCGGCCAGGTCGCATTTTTCACTGCTCCAGTCGCGAATGGCGATTGAAAGTCGCGGGCTGGCGGGGCGTTATGCCAGCCCATGAAAACCGTCACCGAATTTCCCCGCAAGGTCGTCGAATTCCCGGATATGGGAATTGTCATGCCGGACGGGTGCCGGCTGTCGGCGCGGGTGTGGATGCCGCAAGATGCGGGTGACGATCCGGTGCCGGCGATCCTCGAACATCTGCCCTATCGCAAGCGCGACGGCACCATCTTTCGCGACCAGCTGACGCATCCCTATTTCGCCGGCTACGGCTACGCCTCGATCCGCGTCGACATGCGCGGCAATGGCGATTCCGAAGGGCTGATGGACGACGAGTATTCCGAGCAGGAATTGCAGGATGCCTGCGATGTCATTGCCTGGGCGGCAGCGCAGCCCTGGTGCAACGGCAGCGTCGGCATGATGGGTATTTCCTGGGGCGGCTTCAACTGCCTGCAGGTGGCGGCCAGGCAGCCGCCTGCGCTGAAGGCTGTCATCAGCCTGTGCTCGACCGTCGACCGTTATGCCGACGACATCCACTACAAGGGCGGCTGCCTGCTGACGGAAAATTTCGGCTGGGCCTCGACCATGCTGTCCTACTCGTCGCGGCCGCCGGATCCGTTGATTGCCGGCGACAACCGCTGGCGCGATCTGTGGCTGACACGGCTGGAGAACCAGTCTTTCCTTTTGCCGCTATGGCTCAGCCACCAGCATCGTGACGCCTACTGGAAACGCGGTTCGATCTGCGAGGATTTTTCCGCTGTGAAAGCAGCGGTGTTGTCGATCGGGGGCTGGCATGACGGCTACCGCAACACGATTTCGCACCTCGTCACCAACATCCATGCGCCGGTTAAGGGCATTGTCGGACCTTGGATCCACAAATACCCGCACTACGCCGGACCAAAACCCGCCATCGGTTTCCTGAAGGAGGCGTTGCGCTGGTGGGATCGCTGGCTGAAGGGCGTCGACACCGGCGTCGAGGCCGACCCAGACTATCGCGCCTATGTGATGGACAGCGTGCGTCCGGCGCGCTGGCACCCGGAGCGGCCGGGCCGCTGGGTGGCCGAACAGGAGTGGCCGTCACCCGACATCAAGGTCGAGGCGATCGAGCTCATCGCTGCAGGCGCCAAGCCGGCGATCGTCGCGACACCGCAAAGCTGCGGACTCGCGGGAGGCGAGTATTTTCCCTTCACCTTCGGCCCGGAGCTGCCGGGCGACCAGCGGCCGGACGACGCGTTGTCCGTCTGCTTCGATCAGCCTGTGCTTGCCGAGGCGCTCGACATCGTCGGCGCGCCGGAGCTTCTGGTCCGGATATCGTCGGATCGGCCACAGGCCAACATCGCGGTGCGTCTGTGCGACGTGCATCCCGACGGCGCTTCGGAGTTGATCTCCTACGGCGTGCTCAACCTCACCCACCGCAACTCACATGAATCCCCGCAAGCGCTGGTGCCGGGCGAGACCGCTTCGGCGTGTGTCGTGCTCGACCAGTGCGCCTACCATGTGCCGGCCGGACATCGCCTGCGCATTGCCGTTTCCAGCGCTTATTGGCCGATGATCTGGCCATCTCCGGAGCCGGTGCGGCTCGACCTTTCGGCGGCGACGCTGAGGCTGCCGCTGCGCCCGCTGGCAAAAGGCGACGAGGTCTCTTTCCACGCCCCCGAAGGCGCCACGCCCTGGGCGACCGAGACGGTCCGGGCGGCGAATTCCGAGCGTCATGTCGATTGTGACGAAAAGACCGGTATCGTCACGTTATCGATCACGGACGATTTCGGCGCCGTGCGCGATCTCGCGCATGGGCTGGCCAATGGTAGCATCGCCCGCGAGACGTGGGTCATCCATCCCGACGACCCGTTGTCCGCCTTGGGAAAAACCCACTGGACGCAGACCCTGTCGCGAAATGAATGGTCGGTGCGCACCGAGACATCGGCCGAAATGCGCTGCGACGCGCAAAACTTCACCGTCAGCGCTAGAATCGAAGCCTATGAGGGCGAAACGCTGGTTTTCGAGCGCGATTTCGCAGAGACGATTCCACGCGACCTGCTCTGAGCGCAGATCCGACTGGTCCAGTTGCGACGTGCGATTTACGCCACGGCATGTCGCATTCGGTCTTGCTTACGGCTTTGGCTTCCGGTCATTATTCCCCCGGTAATAACAAACAAAAAACGACCACAAGGTCGAACCCACAGAGTGAGGAACTCATATGTCAAATGAACTCGAATATCTGAGCCGGCGCGTTGCGTCCGGCAAGCTGAGCCGTCGTGATTTTCTCGGCCGCGCCGCAGCACTCGGCGTCACCGCACCCTTCGCCAATATGCTGCTTTCGAGTGCGGCGCGCGCGGAGGGCCCGGTCAAGGGCGGCACGATCAAGGCCGGCCTGGTCGGCGGCGAATCCACCAACAGCCTCGATCCGGCGCTGATGATGACGCAGGTGCCGTTCGCCTTCGGCAAGTGCTGGGGCGAAATGATCGTCGAGCTGTCGCCCGAGGGCAAGCTCGAGAACCGCATCGCCGAAGAGATCGGCTCGTCGGACGACGCCAAGGTGTGGACGCTGAAGATCCGCGACGGCGTTGAGTTCCACAACGGCAAGACCGTGACCGCCGAGGACGTCGCTGCCACACTCGAGCGCCATTCGGACGAAAAGTCGAAGTCCGGCGCGCTCGGCTACATGAAAGGCATCGAGACCATCAAGGCCAGCGGCAAGGAAGTGGTGCTGACGCTGAAGGAGGCCAACGCTGACCTTCCCTACCTGCTCAGCGACTATCACCTGATCGTGCAGCCCAATGGCGGCAAGGACAAGCCCGATGCCGGCATCTCGGCCGGTCCGTACGTGGTCAAGACCAACGAGCCCGGCGTGCGCCATGTCGGCGAGCGCTTCGCCAATTACTGGCAGGGCGACAAGATGGGCCATGCCGACCAGATCGAAGTCGTCGTCATCAATGACGCGACGGCGCGCACGGCGGCCCTGCAGGGCGGCCAGGTCAACATGATCAACCGCGTCGAGCCGAAGATCGTCGACCTGATCAAGCGCGTGCCCGGCGTCACCATCCGCAACCATGCCGGCCCCGGCCACTATGTCTTCATCATGCATTGCAACACGGCGCCGTTCGACAACAACGACCTGCGCATGGCGCTGAAGCTGGCGATCGACCGCGAGGAGATGCTGAACAAGGTGCTGCGCGGCTACGGCTCACTCGGCAACGACTTCCCGATCAATTCGTCCTATCCGCTGTTCACCGAGATCGAGCAGCGCAAATACGATCCCGACAAGGCCAAGTTCCACTACAAGAAGTCGGGTCATGACGGCACCGTGCTTCTGCGGACCTCCGACGTTGCCTTCCCGGGCGCCGTTGACGCCTCGCAGCTCTTCCAGCAGAGCGCGGCCAAGGCCGGCATCAAGATCGAGCTCAAGCGCGAGCCCGGCGACGGCTACTGGAACGAGGTCTGGAACAAGCAGCCCTTCTGCGCCTCCTACTGGGGCGGCCGCTCGACCCAGGACCAGATGTACTCGACGGCCTATCTGTCGACCGCCGACTGGAACGATACCCGTTTCAAGCGTCCGGATTTCGACAAGATGGTGCTGGCGGCGCGCGCCGAACTCGACGAGGCCAAGCGCAAGCAGATGTACCACGACATGGCTGTCCTGGTGCGCGACGAGGGCGGCTTGATCCTGCCGATGTTCAACCAGTTCATCGATGCCACCGGCGCCAAGGTCGGCGGCTGGGTCGACGATCCGCATCAGGAGCTGATGAACGGCTACGCGCTGGCAAAGTGCTGGCTCGAAGCCTGAGCCCGGCTTTGCGGATATGTCCTCACCCATCGTGAAACTGATTGCCCAGCGCGTTGCGCTGGGCATCGTCCTCCTGCTGGCCGTTTCGGTCCTGATCTTCGCCGGTACGCAAATCCTGCCCGGCGACGTCGCGCAAGCCATTCTCGGACAGTCGGCGACGCCGGAGTCGCTCGCCAACCTGCGCGAGCAGCTCGGCCTCAACCAGCCGGCTTACATCAGGTATTTCCACTGGCTCGGCGGTGCGCTCACCGGCGATCTCGGCACGGCGATGTCGAGCGGCCAGGACATCGCGACCTCGATCAAGGGGCGGCTGTGGAACACGCTGTTCCTCGCCTTCTGGGCGGCGGTCGTGGCCGTGCCGCTGGCCATCATTCTCGGCCTGATCGCGGTGCGTTTCCGCAATGGCTGGGTCGACAAGCTGATATCCGGACTGGCGCTCGCCTCGACGTCCTTCCCGGAGTTCTTCATCGGCTACGTGCTGGTCTTCTTCTTTGCCGTCAAATATCAATGGTTTCCGGCAATTTCCACGGTCTATGACGGCATGCCGTTCGGCGAGCGCATACAGGCGATCGCCCTGCCGGCCGCCGCGCTGACGCTGGTTGTGCTGGCGCACATGATGCGAATGACCCGCGCAGCCATCCTCAACGTCATGCAGTCGGCCTATGTCGAGACGGCGGAACTGAAAGGCCTGTCGGCCTTCAATGTCATCCGCAAGCACGCTTTCCCCAATGCCATCGCACCGATTATCAACGTCGTCATGCTCAACCTCGCCTACTTGATCGTCGGCGTCGTCGTGGTCGAGGTGATCTTCGTCTATCCCGGCATGGGGCAATATCTGGTCGATCACGTCACCAAGCGCGACGTGCCGGTTGTGCAGGCGGTCGGCCTGATCTTCGCCGCCGTCTATATCACCTTGAACATCATTGCGGACATCGGGGCGATTGTCGCCAATCCGCGCCTCAGGCATCCGAAATAAGGGGGCGGGCATGCTCGATATCAGACGCATCCCCATCCCCGCACTGATCGGCATCGTGCTGACGACGATGTTCGTCGTGGCAGCCGTGTTTGCGCCATGGATCGCGCCGCACGGCAATGCCGAGATAGTCAGCGACGTTCCTTGGGAACCGATGTCTTCGGCACATTGGCTGGGCACCGACAATCTTGGCCGTGACCTGTTGTCGCGCATGATCTATGGCGCCCGCGTCACACTGTTCATCGCCGTGCTCGCCACCGCGCTGTCGTTCTCGCTCGGCGCCATTCTCGGCTTTTCGGCGGCGGTATTCGGCGGCTGGTTCGACACGCTGTTGTCGCGCCTCGTTGATCTCCTGATGTCGATCCCGACGCTGATCATGGCGCTCGTCGTGCTCTCGGTGCTGCCGACCAATCTGGTGACGCTGATCCTGGTGATGGGCGTCCTCGACTCGACCCGCGTCTATCGGCTGTCACGCGCTGTCGCCGTAGACATCAACGTCATGGACTATGTCGAAGCCGCCAAATTGCGCGGCGAAGGCAGCGGCTGGATCATCTTCCGCGAGATCCTGCCCAACGCGCTGTCGCCGCTGGTTTCCGAACTCGGCCTGCGCTTCATCTATGCCGTGCTGTTCCTGTCGACGCTGTCTTTCCTCGGCCTTGGCGTACAACCGCCGGATGCCGACTGGGGCGGCATGGTCAAGGAAAACAAGGACGGCATCGTCTTCGGCATCGGCGCCGCGCTCATTCCGGCGGCGGCAATCGCTGCATTGGCTATCTCGGTCAACCTTGTTGCCGACTGGATCCTCAATCGCACGACAAGCCTGAAGGGAGGACGCGGGTGATGGCTGACACCAAAGCAAAGCCCGGCCTGCTGCTCGATATCCGCAACCTGCGCATCGAAGCGACAGTGTTCCCGCCCGGCGAGGCGCCGAAGAACATCGTGCTGGTGCACGACGTCTCGCTGACGCTGGAAAAGGGCAAGGTGCTCGGCCTGATCGGCGAGTCCGGCGCCGGCAAGTCGACCATCGGCCTGTCGTCGATGGGCTATGGCCGCGGCGGCGTGCGCATCACCGGCGGCGAGGTGCTGCTCAACGGCCGCGATATCCTCAAGGGCGGCAAGGAAGGCTTCCGCAAGCTGCGCGGCCGCGAGGTCTGCTACGTCGCGCAATCGGCCGCCGCCGCCTTCAACCCGGCGCACAAGCTGATGGACCAGGTGGTGGAAGCCACGCTGCTGCACGGCACGGCGACACGGGCCGAGGCCGAGAAACGTGCCGTGGCGCTGTTCAAGAAACTCAGCCTGCCGAACCCCGAAACCATCGGCGAACGCTTTCCGCACCAGGTCTCGGGCGGCCAGTTGCAGCGCGTCATGACGGCGATGGCGCTCTGTTCGGAGCCCGACCTGATCGTCTTCGACGAACCGACCACCGCGCTCGACGTCACGACGCAAATCGACGTTCTGGCGGCAATCAAGGACGCCATTCGCGACACCCATGTCGCCGCGCTCTACATCACCCACGACCTTGCCGTCGTCGCCCAGGTCTCTGACGAGATCATGGTGCTGCGCCACGGCAGGCTGGTCGAATGGGGCGGCACCCGCCAGATCATCAAGGAACCGCGCCAGGAATACACCAATGCGCTGGTCTCGGTGCATGAGATCGAGCACACCGAGCAGAAGCCCGGCGCGACGCCGTTCCTGTCGGTCAAGAACGTCACCGCCGCTTATGGCGGCGGCAACGTCAAGGTGCTGAAGAACGTCTCGGTCGACATCTATCCGGGCCAGACGCTGGCCGTCGTCGGTGAATCCGGCTCCGGCAAGTCGACGCTGGCGCGCGCCATCACCGGGCTTTTGCCACCTGAGGAAGGCACCGTCACCTTCGACGGCAGGCCGCTTGCCAACAGGCTTGCCGACCGGCCGAAGGAGGATCTGCGGCAATTGCAGATGATCTACCAGATGGCCGACGTGGCGATGAACCCGCGCCAGACCGTCGGCACCATCATCGGCCGGCCGCTGGAGTTCTATTTCGGCATACGCGGCCGCGAGCGCGACAAGCGCGTCGCCGAACTGCTCGACGAGATCGAGATGGGCAAAGGCTTCCTCGACCGCTATCCGGCCGAACTGTCCGGCGGCCAGAAGCAGCGCGTCTGCATCGCCCGCTCGCTTGCCGCCAAGCCGAAGCTGATCATCTGCGACGAGGTGACATCGGCACTCGACCCGCTGGTGGCCAACGGCATCCTCAAGCTGCTGCTCAACCTGCAGCAGCACGAGAAGGTCGCCTATCTCTTCATCACCCACGATCTGGCGACGGTGAAGTCGATCGCCGATTCGATCGCGGTGATGTATCGCGGCGAGGTGGTGCGCTATGGCGCCAAGAGCAAGGTGCTGACGCCGCCCTTCGACGCCTATACCGACCTGCTCCTGTCCTCCGTCCCCGAGATGGAGATCGGCTGGCTGGAAAAGGCGATCAAGGGACGCCGCATGGCGAGCGCGGGCAACTAGGCGGCCGGCTTCCGCCTCTCTCAAGACATCTGGGGCTTGGCCTGGCCGGCCGCCCCGGATGCTGACCTCTCCCGCAAGACCGCATGGAGCCGCCGATGGCGCTCAAGACCAAGCTTCTCCTCATTGTCCTCGATGGCGTGCCCTACCGGAACTGGCGCCGGCTGATGGGCAATCTCGAGGGATGGGTGCAGTCGGGCGAGGCGCAGGTGTGGAAGATGCGCTCGGTGCTGCCGTCGACATCGGCCTGCTGCTATGCCTCGATCCACACCGGGACCACGCCGCAGGAGCATGGCATCCTGTCCAACGAGAACCGTTTTCTGGTCAACAAGCCGGACATTTTCTCCGAGGTCAGCAAGGCCGGCGGCAAGACCGGGGCGGTGACGCATTCCTACTGGTCCGAATTCTTCCGCTCCTACCCGTTCGATCTGGTCGAGGACATGGAATATGACGAGCCGGACGGGCCGATCACGCATGGCCGCTTCCACACCATGACTGGCTACAACTTGCGCAACCAGATGACCCCAAGCGACGTCGACCTGTTTGCGACGCTGACCATGCTGACCCGGCGCCACGATATCGACTACGGCATCCTGCACACCTGCACGCTGGATTCGATGGGCCACCGCTTCGGCCATGACTGCCACGAAATGGACCATGCCTGCTATGCCATGGACGGCATGCTGGCCGCCTTCCTGCCGGGCTGGCGGCAAGCCGGCTACGAGGTGATCGTCACCGCCGACCACGGCCAGACCGACCGCGGCCATCATGGCGGCCATGACGACGAAATGCAGGATTTCGCGCTGTATTATTTTGGGTCGGGCAAGGGGCCGGACGCGGATACGCTGCTCGACCAGCTGCAACTGGCCCCGACGGTGCTGAAGCGGCTGGGTGTGCCGGTGCCGGATACGATGAAGGCGAAGGCATTTTTGGGATGACGGAGGCGGTCGCTGAGCCAACGTTCGCGACCCCCTCTCCCCGTCACTATACGGGGAGAGGGTAAGGGTGAGGGGCAGCGCGAACGTTCGGTATCAACAACATGCGCCGGTGCCGCCCCTCATCGCCCTGCCGGTGTCCAGCCGATAGATGGGTAACAGTTTGAACCGGATACATAGGTAACAGTTTTCGCCTTATGTTGAGTTCGCCGCAGCGCCAAGCGGTTTGGTTGGCGCGGCGCTTCGGCGAACCAGTTTCCCGTGCTTCGAGGGCCGGTAATGCTGTGCTGGGGTTCCCATGCCAAGTGCCTCGTGCGGGCGCTCCTCATTGTAGCTGCGCCGGAAGGCCTCGAAAGCCTGGGCTTGGGCCGTTCTGTCGGCTTCCGGCGCCTTGGCCATCGGCAGCATGGTCAGATGGAAACGTTCATGGCGTCCGTTCTGCTGCGGCTTTCCCGGCTGGATGCGCTCAAGGACGATGCCGAGTTTGACGAAGCGCGCCGCGAGTGGCGTCAGCCCGGTGACGCCGGCCGATGCAAATGGTGAACCATTGTCGCTTCTGAACCGATCCGGCAGGCCATTCTCCTCAAACAACCGCTCAAACACCGGCCAGGCCTCTTCATCCGCCGTCGAGTTCGTTGCCTCCAGCCCCAACAGATAGCGGCTCGCCACATCCATCACCGTCAGCGGTTCGCAACGCCACCCGTCTCGGGTCCGGAACCAGCCCTTGTGGTCCCCGCTCCACACCGTGTTCGGCTCCGAAGCCTCCGGCCATGGGCCATTGCCTGCCGCCTTCCAGCGCCTGCGCTTGCGCCCCACAAGTCCATGTCGCTTCAGAAGTTCACCAGCCGTCGAGACCGCGGGCCAGCCGCAGCAAGGCTCCGCATGCTTGAGCCTGGCCATGATCTTCTTGGGACCCCACAGCGGGTGCGCCTCTTTCATGGCAACGATCCGCTCCACCACATCCCAAGGCGTAGCCCGGCCGTGATTGAGTGGCGCACGCGGAAGATCATGCAGACCTGCCGGCCCAAACTGCCGGTAGCGTTCAAGCCATTTGTAGCCAGTCTTGCGAGAGATACCCAACGTCGCACACAGCTGCGTCATCGTCTCCTCGCCGGTCAGCCACCCCACCACAAACCGAAGCCGCTCATCCATGATGCCAGTCTCTCGCCAAACCATCGCCGGTCCTCCCGGCGAGGGAGAAAACTGTCACCCATCTAATCGGTCCATTCTGTTACCCATCTATCCGG
>NZ_JBWLUX010000026.1:0-92132 GCF_057784315.1 Mesorhizobium sp. CNPSo 4684
CCAAGCGATGGCGGACAAAGACGGCAGGGACCATGATGACGTCGGGTGTTTACCCGGTCCTAGGGACGGTCGCCTGCCGCCGGGGCTGCAGGCTGTGATGGGCCTGCAGTCCCGGCCGCCAAACTACCAGATCCTTCTCAAACAATCCTGGGGCGAAGCAAGGAGCGCAGCGACGCGGCGCAGACCCCAGGATGACGAAGTGACGGGCGTCTCCATAAAGCCCTATTGAAAATTCCGCCCCT
The DNA here is from genome assembly GCF_057784315.1 of Mesorhizobium sp. CNPSo 4684. Lineage (NCBI taxonomy): Bacteria > Pseudomonadati > Pseudomonadota > Alphaproteobacteria > Hyphomicrobiales > Phyllobacteriaceae > Mesorhizobium > Mesorhizobium sp. CNPSo 4684. Next base: position 243 of record NZ_JBWLUX010000026.1, read on the forward strand.
TGGGCATGACCCTCTCGGCCTTGTCTGACAGCGTTGCGATATCCGGCCGGACCGGCACGGCCGGTGTCATCTCCTCCAGCAGCACTGTCAGCCAGGGCGTCAGATCCTCGATCTTTTCGGCGACGATGTGGATGACATCGGATTCCGACTGCAGCTTGCCGGTGACCTTGACGAAGCGCGCGCCCATGACGATGGGGCGGAAGCGGGTAAACGTCCTTTCCCAGAAAATGACGTTGGCGACGGCCTTGTCGTCCTCCAGGGTCAGGAAGATCGCATTGCCTTTGCCGGGCCGCTGGCGCACCAGGACCAGCCCGGCAACGGAAACCCGCCTGCCGTCGCGAACCGCGCCAAGGTTGGCATTGGGGATGACGCCGGCGCGGTCGAGCCGCTCGCGCAGGAAGGCGACCGGATGCGCCTTTAGCGACAGGCCGAGCGAGCGGTAGTCGTGGATGACATGTTCGCCGAGCGGCATTGTCGGCAGTCTTGTTTCGGGTTCGAGCTCGCGCAGGCGGATCGCCGGCTGGTCGAACAGCGGCAGTCTTTCGGCGGCACTCTTGCCGTCCAGCGCGCGCACCGCCCACAAGGCTTCACGACGGTCGAGGCCGAGCGAGCGGAAGGCGTCGGCCTGCGCCAGTCTTTCGACGTCGTCGACATCGAGGCCGGAGCGCAGCCAGACATCCCTGACGCTTGAATAGCCGGCGCCGCGCCGCTCGGCAAACTGCTCCATGCGCTCCTTGGACAGTCCCTTGATCTGCCTGAAGCCGAGCCGGACGGCGTGCTTTGTCTCGATGACACCGCGCATCTCGGCATGGCGCGGCAGGATGCGGGCCGGGTCGAATTCGTCTTCCTCCAGCGTGCAGTCCCAGCCGGAAAAATTGACGTCGACGTCGCGGATATCGACGCCATGGTCGCGCGCGTCGCGCACCAGTTGCGCCGGTTGATAAAACCCCATCGGCTGCGAATTGAGGATCGCGGCGCAGAACACGTCGGGATAGAACGTCTTGAACCAGCACGAGGCATAGACGAGCAGCGCGAAGGAGGCGGCGTGGCTTTCGGGAAAGCCATATTCGCCGAAACCTTCGATCTGCTTGAAGCAGCGCTCGGCGAAGTCCTTGGTGTATCCCTTGCCGACCATGCCGTCGATCATGCGCTGGCGGTAATTGCCGATGGTGCCGGTGCGCTTGAAGGTGGCCATGGCGCGGCGCAATTCGTCGGCCTCGCCCGGCTTGAAGCCGCCGGCGACGATGGCGATCTTCATCGCCTGTTCCTGGAACAGCGGCACGCCCAGCGTCTTCTTGAGGATCGCCTCCAGCTCCGGCTTTTGATACTCGGCCTTCTCCTTGCCTTGCCGGCGGCGCAGATAGGGATGAACCATGTCGCCCTGGATCGGGCCCGGCCGCACGATCGCCACCTCGATGACAAGGTCGTAGAAATCCTTTGGCTTGAGCCTTGGCAGCATCGACATCTGGGCGCGCGATTCGATCTGGAAAACGCCGAGCGTGTCGGCGCGGCAGATCATGTCGTAGACGCGAGCATCTTCCTTGGGGATCGTATCCAGGCTTAGTGACCTGCCATAGTCGTCCCGGACGCGGTAATGGGTTTCGAGCAAGGTGAAGGCGCGTTTCAGGCAGGTCAGCATGCCGAGCGCCAGCACGTCGACCTTCAAAATCTTGACCGCGTCGAGATCGTCCTTGTCCCATTCGACCATCTTGCGCGCCTCCATCGCCGTCTTGACGATGGGGACGATCTCGTCGAGCCGGTCCCTGGTGATGACGAAGCCGCCGACATGCTGCGACAAATGCCGGGGAAAGCCCATGATCTCGTTGGCGTGGGCGATCACGTGACGGGTCGAGGTCTCGTTGCGGTCGAGGCCGCCGGCATGGGCCTCCTTCTCGCCGAGCTCCGAGGTCGACCAACCCCAGATCGAACTGGAGAGCGCGCTGCGGACATCGTCCGACAGCCCCATGGCCTTGGCCACCTCGCGCAATGCCGAGCGGCCGCGATAGCTGATGACGGCGGCCGCCAGCGCGGTGCGCTTGGCGCTGTATTTGGAGTAGATGTACTGGATCACCTCTTCCCGCCGCTCATGTTCGAAGTCGACGTCGATATCGGGCGGCTCGTTGCGCTCCTCGGAAATGAACCGCTCGAACAGCGTGTCGATGCGCTCGGGGCCGACCTCGGTGATGCCGATGCAGAAGCAGACGATCGAATTGGCGGCCGAGCCTCTGCCCTGGCACAGAATGCCCTCGTTGCGGGCGAACTGGACAATGTCGTAAACGGTGAGGAAATAGCGCGCATAGTTCAGGCGCTCGATCAGAGCGAGCTCTTCGCCGATGCGCTGCGAGACGGAAGCGGGGACGCCCGCCGGATAGCGCGTGGCGGCCCCCTCCCTGGCCAGACGCTCGAGCTCGGCCTGCGGCCCGAGGCCCGATTGCGTCGGCTCGTCGGGATAATTGTACTGGAGATCGCCAAGCGAGAAGGTCAGCTCGCCGGCAAAGCGCAGCGTCTCGGCCAGCGCCTGCGGATGGCGGCGAAAGAGACGCGCCATTTCCAGCGGCGGCTTTAGATGGCGCTCGGCATTGGCCGGCAGTTCCAGCCCGACCTCGGCGACCGGCACATTGAGGCGGATGGCTGTAAGCACATCCTGTAGCGAGCGCCGCTCGGCTGTGTGGTAGAGCACATCGTTGGTCGCCATCAGCGGCACGCTGGCGGCTTCCGCCATGGCGGCCGCCTGCTCGATGCGGAAGCGGTCATTGCCGCGATAATCCGGCGCCACGCCTAGCCGCAGGTTGGCGCCAAAACGATCCTTCAGCTGGCGGATCAATGCCAGGGGATCGTCGGCATTCGTCGAGAGATCCGGCAGCACCGCCAGCGACAGAAGATCGCCCCATTCGAGCAGGTCGCTGTGCTGGAGAAGAGTTGCACCTTTCTCGTTTTCGTCGCGCAGATTGGCCTGCGTCAGCATGCGGCAGAGATGGCCCCAGCCCTTGCGGTTCTGCGGATAGGCGAGAATGTCCGGCGTGCCGTCGCCGAACACCAGGCGGCAGCCGGGGTGGTAGGCGAGCTTCTCAACCTTGGCCTGCTGCCAGGCGCGCACGACGCCGGCGACCGTGTTGCGGTCAGCCAGCCCGATCGAGGAGAAGCCGAGGAATTTCGCCGCCACCACCAGTTCCTCCGGCTTGGAGGCGCCGCGCAGGAAGGAGAAATTCGACTGGATGCCGAATTCGGCATAGGGGATGACGGTCAGCGCGTTCATGCGAAGACCCCGTGCATGAACCAGCGTGGCGAAGGCTGGCCGGCGCCGTAGAGCCCCTGGCGGTAGAGCCAGTAGCGGCGGCCGTCGCTGTCCTCGATGCGGAAATAGTCGCGCGTCGGCGCGTCCTCCTCGCTCTTCTGCCACCATTCCGGCGCGATGCGCTCCGGCCCTTCGGCGCGGGCGACCCGGTAGAGCGCCCGGCGCCAGCGGAAATTCATCGGCGGTCCCTCCGGCATTTCGGTCGCCGGCACCTCGATCGGCTCGGGCGAACGGAACAGCCGGATCGGCCGCTCCGGCGGGAAGATGGTTGTCGGCGGCGCGTCTTTCCGGTCCGATCTTTTCGGCGGCGTAGTCCGTTGCGGTGCCTCCGAGAAGGGGATGGTGGCGACGGCGCGCTCCGGCAGATGGCTCTCGACGGCGACCGCTTTGAGCACAGCATTGTCGCCGAGCCGGGCGCGGATGCGGTCGGCAAACAGCGCGATGTCGGCGCCGTCATCTTGCGCCTCTCCGGTCAAATCGGCCTGCTGCATGTCGAAGGCTGCGGCTGCCAACACGGAAAGCCGCACCAGGTCGAAGCCGTAACCGGCATCGATGTCCTGCTCGAGTGCTGTCAGCCGCTCGTGGAACAGGCGCTGGATCAGCTTCGGTTCGCGCAAGGGCCGTGAGGTGCCGACGGCGATGCGGCTGACGGCGCCGTCGACGCGAAACAACAGCAGCGCCAGCATCCGGGCGCCTTCGCCGCGGCGCTCAAGGTCGCCCCTTAGCGTTACCGCCAGCATTTCCACCAGCCGCTCGATCTCGGCGGTCAACACGACCGGCTCGGCGAGGTGGCGCTCGACCGAAAGCGGCGCTACCGGCAGGCGCGGCGACACCGCCTCGTCGAGGCGGCCGAGCGCCTGGTCTAGCCGCAACAGCAAGGTAGAGCCGAAGCGGCGGGTGAGCGGTGCGCGCGGTGCGGCCATAACCGCACCCGAGGTGCGCAGGCCCACGCTTTCCAGGCTGGCGCGGATTTCAGGCGCGATGCGCAGCGCGGCCAGCGGCAAAGGGGCAAGCAGCGCTTCCTCCTCGCCGGAGGCAACGATGCGGTCGCCGCAGAACCGCGCCGCCGCCCAGGCAGCACCCGGCGTCGCGGCAAGCCCGGCGCGGACATCGAAACCCTGCTGGAAAAAGCGAGCAAGAATGTCGTCAAGCATCACGCGCTCGCCGCCGAACAGATGGGTGCAGCCGGTGACGTCGAGATAGAGGCCATCGTCGCCGTCCAGCGCCACCAGCGGCGTGTAGCGGTCGCACCAGTCGGCGAGGCCTTCGAGCAGCCTTCGGTCGGCTTCCGGGTCGGCCTCGACGATGTCGATCGAGGGATGCATGGCGCGCGCGTCGGCAATGCCCATGCCGCGCTTCAGATGCAGCGCTTCAGCCCGCTCGTCGAGGGCCGATATGCGCTGGGCGCTGCGGTCGCGATGGCTGATCACCAGAGGCAAATGATCCGACGGCCGGGAACGCCACGACCGTCCCAGGCGCTGGCGCAGGATCCGCTCTGCCCCGAGATGCGGAAACCACAGCGACAGAATTCTCTGGCCGTTCTTCCCGTCTTTCTTCGAAACTGTGTTCATCGGGGTTCCACTCCAGTGTGAATTGTCCGGGCAGAGCGCTACGGCTCTTGCCGATGCTGACGGTGAAGGCGGGGCGGCCGATCGAGCCGGCAAGCGGCCCGGCGATGGTCCGGCGGCTTGCAGCCGCTGCGGCCGACACGATAAGGCGTACGGGTGCCGCCGTTGGCTCGGCCTCGCCGGCCTGGCGCAGCAGAAACACCGGCCGGCCGGCGCTTTGCGCGCGAGCGTGCAGCCGGCGCGTCGCGGTGAGGTCGAGCCGCTGCGGGCTGCCGCGGATTTCGAGGATGATTGCGGCCAGCGCGGTCATCTTCGCGGCTTCCTCGGCCACCCACAGCGCATCGGTGAGTTTCGCCGCCTCGGAAAACAGCAATTGCTCCGGCGCGATGCCGAACATGCCCTGCAATCCCCTGGCATAGGGAAAGCCGGCCTCGCGAAAAATCTCCGACGTGCCAATCCACAGCACGGGCAATCTCTGCCCCCTGAGGATCAGGCTGACCAGCGACAGCACAAAGCCGGCGACCACCCCGGCATTGCGGGTCTCGAGGCCATGGATCTCGGTGAGGGCGGCTTTCGGCAGGCCGCCGCTGAGTGTGGCATCGAGGCGTTCAACGCCGGTGGGCAGGAAGGCATCCGGTGACGCGACGGCAAGGCCGCGCCGGATGATGGTGATGTCCGGTGCGATATCGGATTCTGGCCCGCCGGCATCGCCGTCAGCACGCGCGCGAGGCCGCTCGCCAGCCGTCGCGGCCAGGCGCTCGGGCAGCGTTCCCTCGATCTTCGCGATCTGGCGGCGCAGGGCAAAAACAGTCTCCCGCGCCACGGCTGATGTCGCCATGACGGTCAGTTTCTCTCACAATTGTTCCTGTTATGTTCCTATAATTCCAGAGGGTGCCCCAAGAGTCAAGCGGAGTCAGAAGGAATTTATTCCTCTATGGCCATTGACGTCATGAAATTGCCGCTTCATTGCCGAGTCCGGTGCGAAAGCCTATATGCCGGGATCAAAGGACAACGCATGGCCCGCATCTACAAGACCCGCACCTGGCACGACGAACTCTCGCCCTCGATCGAGGAAATGGAGTTTCTGGCGCTGGAGGCGTACGCGCATCTGCCGGACGATTTTCGCAAGCTGACCGGCGAGATCGTCATCGTGATCGCCGAGTTCCCGACCGACGAGATCATGGACGATCTGTCGCTGGAGACGCCGTTCGACCTGCTTGGCCTGTTCGAGGGCCGCGGCATTGCCGAGCGTTGGAATCCGCAGACCGGCGAAGGCCCGAACCGCATCACCCTCTACCGCCGCGCCATCCTCGACTACTGGGCCGAGAACGAAGAGACGCTGGGCGACATCGTCACCCACGTGCTGATCCACGAGATCGGCCACCATTTCGGCCTGTCGGACGATGATATGGAGAAGATTGAAGAGGCGGCCGAATAGTACTGAGATGATGACGGAAGCAGAATTTGCCGACCGCATCGATTGCAACTGGCCGTATCACGACGTTTCGCTGGGCCGGGAGCTGATCAAAATTGCCATATGGATTTCGCCGAATGCTGCGTTCATAGCACTCGGTGAGCTTTCCAACCTGCCCGCAAGTGTCGCCGTCGAGCCTGCCACTCTGTTAGCTCTGGTCGACCTTTGGCTCTCCGAATTCGACCACCCGGTGGAACCTATGACAGCGGAAGGTGCGATCGCTATGATCGAACGCAAGTGGCTGCCGGTTCCTGAAGTTCTCACGAGGATGGATTCCGTCTCCGGTTATCCCGGCCTCCTTGCAGCACTATCGATCCTCTATTTCAGCTGCGATGACATTGACGGCCGCGCAGACGCGAGGCTCAACGAAATCAGAGCCGCTTGGGAAAAGCTGCCGTAACCGGTAGGTGCCTACCAGTCGCTCAGCTTCGTATCCGGCCCGTATTCCTGGCCGTCGATATCCTTCACCACCGACTGGCCACAGCGCATCGATTTGGTCTTCTTGTCGTAGGCGTAAGTCGGCGAGCCGTAGAGGTGCCAGCCCTTGTTCAGCGCCGCGGTGACCTTGTGGCAAAAGGTTGAATCGTCGGGCGCGGATAAAAAGCGGTAGAGTCTCATGATTCAAGTCCTGTCGTGAGTTTGTCTTGTCGGGCGGGATCTTTTTCAAAGCCGGCTTAGGCAATCATGCGCCGATGGCGGCGGCCTTCGCCAGCAGTTTTTCGGCCTGCGCCAGATGCAGCCGCTCGACCATCCTGCCGTTCAGCGCAATCACGCCCTTGCCGGCATTTTCCGGCAAGGCGAAGGCATCTTTCACCGCGCGCGCCTCGGCCAGGGCATCTGGCGCCGGTGCAAAGGCGCGGTTGGCGGCTTCGATCTGGGCCGGGTGGATCAGCGTCTTGCCGTCGAACCCCATGGCGGCGGCTTCCGTGCACTCGCGCGCAAAAGCATCGAGGTCGCGAAAATCGTTGGAGACGCCGTCCAGCATGTCGATGCCGCCGGCGCGGGCAGCCAGCACCATTTGCATCAGCCATGGTACGAGGTAGCGCCGGTCGGGCGTGGCCAGAATGCCGGTCTCCTTGACCAGATCGTTCGTTCCGGCAACGAAACAATTGAGGCGCGAGGCCGGGTCGCGGCCGAGTTCGGCAATGGCGCCGATGTTGAGCATGGCCTTGGGCGTCTCGATCATCGCCCAGAGTTTGACGCTATCGGGGGCAAAATTATCGTCGAGCACGTCGCCGACTTCGAGGATGTCGCGCGGCGTGGCGACCTTGGACAGCAAGATGCCGTCGGGCCCGAATTTCGCCGCGGCCAGCAAATCGTCGTTGCCCCATTCGCTGGACAGCGCGTTGACGCGCACGATCATCTCGCAGCGCCGCTCCGGCCGGCCGGCGAAAATAGCCGCCAGTTTTTCACGCGCCGCGACCTTGTCGGCGGGAGCAACGGCGTCTTCGAGGTCGATGATCACGGCATCGCAGGTAAGCGTCGCCATCTTGGCCAGCGCCTTGTCGTTGGAGGCGGGGACGTAGAGTACAGAGCGGCGCGGGCGGTAGGATTCCATGCTCGATCTATGCCGGCTACAGGCGGGTGAGGCAAGTACTGAACCATCGCTTCGGCTGGTCTGCGAGCCAACAGCCAAAGCTGGCGCCGCCCCTCACCTGCCTGCCGGCATCCTCTCCCCGTAAACGGGGCGAGGGGGCGCTGCCATCGGCGATTTCGCCAATCTCCAGCGTTACAAAGAAGAGCGCCGCCGTTGCGACCAGCCCCTCCCCGTTAACGGGGAGAAGATGCCGGCAGGCAGATGAGGGGCAGCACAAACGCCTGAAAACCAGGCTCGAAGCGCGTCCATTCCGCCCTGCACAAAAACTGCACACGATTGCGGAAATCCTCCTCGCGTCCGCCCTGCCGTATCCACGCACGCCCACCATAACAGCGGCATGCAACAACGAAACATCCACCGTTGGTCCCTGCCTTACCGGCTGCGCAGCGAAAGCTGGTGGTTGGTCGATCCGCCGCGGCCGGAGGCCCGCCATCGCCCGGAGGCAAGCCTGCTCCCTTTTATACCCAAGCATCCGCCCGTCGGCCGGATCCAGCCCACCAGGAAAGTCCGCGCATGACATCGTTCGTCAGCTTTTGCAGCCGTTTCGGCATTGCCGTCCTGCTCGTCGCGCTGGCGGATTTTTTCTTTTACGCCCAGCCCATCGGCATCACCGTCCTTTTGTTCGCCATCGTGACTGCCGGCGCGGTTGTTGCCGTGCATCCCGCTGCCCTTAATTCCCCAATGCCGTGGTTCAAGCCGGGCTGCCTGTTGGTCGCGCTGCTGCCGCTGGCTGAAAATGTCAGTGCGCTGTCGGTTTCGGTTGCGCTCGTGGCCATGGTGGTGTTTGCATTGTCGCTGGCCGGGCGGTTGCAACACCGCATCGCCCGCATTGCCGGCCAGATCGCGCTGTTCCTGCTGGCGGTGCCACTGCGGTTGATCCGGGATTTCATCCGCTGGCGCAAGACGGCGCGTCGCTTCGGCCGGCGCCGGATCCGGTTCGCGTCCATCGCGGTCTGGGTGATGCCGCTGACGCTGGGCGCCGTCTTCCTGACGCTGTTCGGCGCCGCCAATCCGGTCATCGACTACTGGCTGTCGCTGATCGACCTGATGAAGCTCCTCGATCTCATTCAGCTGGCGCGGATTGCCTTCTGGCTGGTCGTGCTCGCCTGCGTCTGGGCCTTGCTGCGGCCACGTCTGCCGCGCTTTCGGCGTCTTATCCCGCGGCCGAGGCAGAACCTTGCCGGCGCCCAGCCGGCGGCCAAACCGGAGCGGCATGTCGTCGAGGATATCGTCTTCGGCAAGGGCGCGATTCTGCGCGCGCTGATCGTCTTCAACGCCCTGTTTGCGCTGCAGACCGGGCTCGACGCCGCCTATCTCTGGGGTGGGGTCGCCCTTCCCGATGGCATGAGCTATGCCGCCTATGCGCATCGCGGCGCCTATCCGCTGATCGCCACCGCGCTGCTGGCGGCCGGCTTCGTGCTGGCGGCGCTGCGGCCGGGCAGCGAAACATCAGGCGATCCGTTGATCCGCCGGCTGGTCTATGCCTGGGTGGCGCAGAACATCGTGCTGGTCATCTCGTCAATCCTGCGGCTCGACCTCTATATCGGCGTTTATGCGCTGACCTACTGGCGCATCGCCGCTTTCGTCTGGATGGGGCTGGTGGCATCAGGGCTTGCGCTGATCATCGCCCGCATTGCTCTCAGAAAATCCAACGAATGGCTGTCCTCTGCCAATCTTCTGACGTTATCGGCGACGCTTTATGCCTGCTGCTTCATCAACTTCGCCGCAATGATCGCCAACTTCAATGTCGACCACTCGCTTGAAATGTCTGGCTCCGGCACCCCGCTCGATGCCGAGTATCTGCGCTCATTCGGCGCCGTCGCCCTGCCGGCACTGGACCGCTATTACATGCATCAGACCGGACATCTGACCACCTGGATGGCCGACCTGCAGACGGCCGACGACTATATCGCCGAACAGAAGAAGTGGCGCACCTGGAGCTTTCGCGCCTGGAGGCTCGTGCAGGTTCTCGACAAAAGAGGCCCGCTCGTGCTTCCTCCACCTCAGCAACCTACCCAACCCTCGCAACCTTCAGTGCCGGACCGCTAGATTCATGCCGCATCAGATCCTGGTCGCCGACGACGATCCGCACATACGCGAGATCATCTGCTTTGCGCTGGAGAAGGCAGGGATGAAGACTCAAGGTGTGTCTGACGGCGCGGCCGCCCTGCAGGCGATCGAACGCCGCGAGCCCGATCTCGTCGTGCTCGACATCGGCATGCCGGAGATGGACGGGCTGGAGGTCTGCCGGCGGCTCAGGCAACGCTCGGACGTGCCGGTGCTGTTCCTGTCGGCGCGTGACGAGGAAATCGACCGCATCCTCGGGCTCGAAATGGGCGGCGACGACTATGTGACGAAGCCGTTCAGTCCGCGCGAACTGGTGGCGCGTGTCAATGTCATTTTGCGCCGCGCCCGCGCCGTGCCGGAGCCGGCCGACGACAGGGCCTTTGCGCATGGCAAGCTCAGCCTGACACCGGCCAGCCATGGCGCCAGTTTCGACGGCAAGGCACTGGCGTTGACGGCGATCGAATTCTCGATCCTGAAAGGCTTCCTGGCGCGGCCGGCGCATGTGCTGGGCCGCGACCTGGTGGTGGCCAGCGCCTATGCCGCCAACATCCATGTCGCCGACCGCACTGTCGACAGCCATATCCGCAACATCCGCGCCAAGCTGGCGGCGGCGGGCTGCCTCGACGCCATCGAGACCGTGCATGGGGTCGGATTCCGGCTCGGCCGATGCGGCACCTGAGCGACCGCAAATGGATCGGCACCAAATGGCGGCCAAGGCTGGCCACGGTGGTTCTCGCCATCCTCATCATGGTGTTGGCGCTGCCGCTGGTCGGCCTGTTTTTCTTCCGGCTTTATGAAAACCAGCTGATCCGCCAGACCGAGGGCGAGCTGATCGCGCAGGGCGCCGTCCTCGCCGCCATCTATGCGCAGCATGTCCGCGACGCCGGCATTTCTCCGGACAAGCTCGGCGCGCCGGTTGAGGCAGAGAGCGACGATGCCAGCCGCGGCGACGATTCGCCTTACCAGCCGATCGAGCCGAGCCTCGATCTCGCCGCCGACTATCTTCTGCCGACCCGCCCCGCCGGCATCGTGGCCACCACCGATCCGGCCTTTGCAGCGATCGGCGCGCGGTTGTCGGGCATTCTCGACACGACGCAAAAGACCACGCTGGCCGGCTTCCGGCTGCTCGATCCCAAGGGCGTCGTCATTGCCGGGCGCGACGAGGTCGGCCTGTCGCTCGGCGGTGTCGAGGAGGTGCGCGAGGCGCTTGCCGGCCACTACGCCAGCGTGCTCAGGCAACGCATTCCCGACCAGCCGCCGCCGCCGCTCTATTCGGTCAGCCGCGGCACAAAGGTCCGCGTTTTTGTTGCCATGCCGATTGCAGTCGATGGCCGGGTCGCCGGCGTGATCTATCTGTCGCGGACGCCGAACAACATCGTCAAACATCTCTATGGCGAGCGCGGCAAGGTGACGCTGGCGGCCATCGCCATGCTTTGCGGCACGCTGCTGATCGCGCTGGTCTTCCTGCGCACCGTCAGCCGGCCGATCTACGCGCTGATGGAGCGAACAAGGCGCATTGCCGCCGGCGACCGTGATGCGATCCGGCCGCTCGAGCATCACGGCACGCGCGAAATGGCCGAGCTGTCCGCCGCCTTCCTCGACATGGCCGAAAAGCTGCAGGCGCGCTCCGACAGTATCCAGACCTTTGCGACCCATGTCTCGCACGAGCTCAAATCGCCGCTGACGGCGATCCAGGGCGCGGCCGAGCTGTTGCGCGATTCCGGCGAGGCGATGGATGCGGACGAGCGCAAACGGTTTTCCGGCAACATCGTCACCGATGCCGGCCGGCTCAACCTGTTGGTTCGCCGCCTGCTCGACCTGGCGCGCGTCGAAAACCTGGCGCCGAGCGGCGAAAGCACATCGCTCGATGCAGCGCTGGCGCTGGTGCCGGTGGACGGCGGGCTGGCGGTCAACGTCGAGGCGGGTGGCGCGATAGGTCTGCGCATCTCGGCCGAGAATGCGGCGATCGTCCTTGCCAACCTGATCGACAATTCGGCGAGGCATGGCGCCACGCAGGTCTTGCTGGCGGCAGCCGGCGCGGAGGACAAGGTGACCATTGCGGTCAGCGACGACGGCGGTGGCATTTCGCCGAGCAACCGGGCACGCATCTTCGAACCGTTCTTCACCACGCGGCGCGAATCCGGCGGCACCGGCATGGGCCTCGGCATCGTGCTGGCCCTCCTGAAAGCGCATGATGGCACGATCGCGCTGGTTGACTCCGGGCGCGGCACGCGCTTCGAGATTTCCTTGCCGGCCGCGTAAGGCCAGCGGATTGGAGAACAAGAGTGCGCTACGACATCGTCATCATCGGCGGGGCCATCGTCGGCTCCTCGGTCGCCTACTATCTGCGCGAGGAAGGCTTTTCCGGCTCGATCGCGCTGGTCGAGCGCGATCCGCAATTCGCCCATGCGGCGACGACGCTGTCCATGGCCTCGATCCGTCAGCAATTCTCGATCCCGGAAAACATCCGCCTGTCGCAGTTCACGCTAAAACTGTTCCGGCGGCTGAAGGAGACCTTCGGCACTGACGCCGATATCGGCTTCCGCGAGGGCGGCTATCTGATCCTGGCCGGCGAGGCCGGGCTGCCGATCCTGAAGGCCAACCACGAAGCGCAGGTTGCCGAGGGCGCCGACATTCTGCTCGAGGACGCCGACCAGTTGGCGAAGCGCTTTTCCTGGCTGTCGACGGAAGGCATCAGCGCCGGCGCCTTCGGCCGCACCGGCGAGGGCTGGTTCGACGCGCATGCCATGCTGACGCTGTTCCGCAAGGCGTTGCGCGACAAGAAGGTCGATTTCATCGCCGCCGATGTTACCGGCATCGAGCGGCAGGGTGGCCGCGTCACCGGCGTGACGCTCGACAATGGCGAAAAATTCGAGGCCGGCATCGTCGTCAACGCCGCCGGTCCAAACGCCGGCAAGGTCGCCGCTCTTGCCGGGCTCACGCTGCCCGTGGAGCCGCGCAAGCGCAACGTCTTTGTGTTCGAGGCGCGCGAAAAATATACCGACATGCCACTGCTGGTCGACCCTTCAGGCATCTATGTCAGGCCGGAAGGCTCTGTCTATCTCACCGGCGGCGCCGAGCCGGAAGAGGGCGACGGCCCGGCCGACCCAAGGGATTTCGATGTCGATTGGCCGCTGTTCGAAGAGGTGATCTGGCCGGTGCTGGCGACGCGCATCCCCGCCTTCGAAGCGATCAAGGCGACACGCGCCTGGGCCGGCCATTACGACTACAACACGCTCGACCAGAACGCGGTGATCGGACCGCACCCGGAAGTCGGCAATTTCATTTTCGCCAACGGATTTTCCGGCCACGGCCTGCAGCAGGCGCCGGCCGTCGGCAAGGCGCTGGCCGAACTGATCGTCCATGGCGGCTACCGGACGGTGGATTGCTCGGCGTTTGGGTATCAACGGGTGGCCGAGGGCAGGGCGTTTCGGGAATTGAATGTGATTTGAGCGGCCCTTTTTCCTTCTCCCACAAGGGGAGAAGGAAAGGACCCGCCTCTATGCCGCCGGCTCCCCCGTCTCGACATAGGCCTGCAGCCACCCCAGCACCCGGCCCCAATCCTCGGCATGTTCAGCCGCCGCGTCGGTCAACCCGGCAAAGCCGCCATGGCAGATGGTGAGGCGTGTGCCTCCGGCTATCGGTTCCAGCAGGTAGGCAACCGTCGTTTGCCGCCGGCCAAGTGTCGGATGGTCCCAGTCATGGGCCCGCGTCTGCACGATCCGGCGCGGCGCCTGAATCTCGAGGAACTCGCCGCCGGCGGGATGGTCCTCGCCAGCAATGGTCCTGGCGATGACTTGCCACCGGCCGCCGACGCGCAAGTCGGCCGTCCAATCGACCATCCGGTAGCTTTCGCAAGAGCCCCACCAACGCTCGACTTCATCCGTAATCAGCGCGTGGAAGACGCGCTCCGGTGGCGCTACGATCTCGGCGCTTGCCATGATCGTCTCGCCATTGGTCATGCTTTGCGCCACCACTGGGCCGTGCATCATGGCAACCTCCCTACGCGATTGTTTCGTTGTCGAAACGAGTTAAGCCGCCTTTGATGCCGGGCGCGACAGGCCCTTGCCGGTTTCGAGCAGGCTCTTCAGGCTCGACAGCACCAGCGGCCAGCCATTGCCGACATGTTCCAGAAGACGGTGCGGACCGTCCGCAGCATGGGTGACGGCGAGCTTCATCATGTCGCCTTCCTGTTCGATGACGAAGGTGCAATGCGTGTAACCATCGGCCTTCACGTCCGGCATGAACTCGTTGCGCCATTTGATGACCAGACGCCTCGGCGGATCGACATCGACAATCTCGCCGCTGTCGGTGACGCGGCCGTCGGGATAGACCATCTTCCATGCCGAGCCTTTCTTCCAGTCGCTCTGCATCTGGGCGCCGAGGAAATATTGCAGGTGGAATTCCGGTTCGGTCAGCGCCTCCCAGAGCTTCTCGGGCGTGGTGCGGATATAGGTCACATAGACGAAGGCATTGCTCATGGCTCTTCCCTTTCGAGGCGCTTCTTCAAGTCGCTGAGGGCGGTCAGCCGTCCTCGTTCGAATTTGCCGATCCAGCGTTCGGCGATCTCGTTGATGGGAACGGGATTCAGGTAGTGCTCCTTTTCACGTCCGTTGCGGACGGTGGTGATGAGGTTCGCCTCTTCCAGGATCACCAGATGCTTGGTCACAGCCTGGCGCGTCATATCCGCCCGCTCGCACAGCGCGTTCAGCGTCTGCCCGTTCCTGTGATGGAGGCTATCCAGCAATTGCCGGCGTGTCGGGTCGGCGAGGGCGCGAAAGACGGCATCCATGCTCATTCATTTAATATGCAACCAAATGGTTGCGTGTCAAGAGGAGATGTCACAGCGAAGCGACCGCCTCGTTTGGTTGGCCGGCGTCAGCGCTTGCGGGAGAACCAGAAGGCGTCGGGCATGCGCATCATGCCGATGCGCTCGTAGACGCCGACAGCGTCGGGCATCGAGATCAGGCTGATGGCAACCGATGGCCCAAGCTGTCGGCGGGCCTCGTCCATCAGGCCTTTGCCGATGCCAAGCCCTTGCGCCGATTGGGATACGGCAAGCTCTGAAATGTAGCACACCCAGGAAAAGTCGGTGATGGCGCGGGCCACGCCAATCAGTGGTCGGCCTTCGACATCGAGCCGCGCCGTCAGCACCAGGTTCGCTCCGGAAAGCATCGCCTGCAGCCGGGCTTCGTCGTCGACAGGACGCGTCTCGCCGAGCGTGGATTCGACCAGCACGCGGCGGAACTCGGCAACGTCGAGCTCCGGCTCGCTGGCATAGATTATCTTTGAGGGTGGGGTCATGAGCGCAAGGTGCACCAGCGGCGGCCGGTTTTGAAGATGGTGCCGCGCCGATCTTTCGATCCAGGCACGCACGAACAGTTGCCTTTTATTTGCCAGCAGCTTTGTGTAAACGGTGCGTCAGCAATCTCCCGCAACGAAATACGGGCAAAAGCCATGGACAAATTCACCAAGCTCACCGGCGTCGCCGCCCCCATGCCGATCGTCAATGTCGACACCGACATGATCATCCCCAAGGATTATCTCAAGACGATCAAGCGCACCGGACTCGGCAGCGGCCTGTTCGCCGAAATGCGCTACAAGGACGACGGCTCGGAAAACCCGGATTTCGTGCTCAACAAGCCGGCCTACCGCAAGGCGCAGATCCTGGTCGCCGGCGATAATTTCGGCTGCGGTTCGAGCCGTGAACACGCGCCGTGGGCGCTGCTCGATTTCGGCATACGCTGCGTCATCTCGACCTCGTTCGCCGATATTTTCTACAACAACTGCTTCAAGAACGGCATTTTGCCGATCACCGTCAGCCCGGAAGATCTGGAGAAGCTGATGGACGACGCCTCGCGCGGCTCCAATGCGACGGTGTCGGTCGATCTCGAAGCCAAGGAAATCCGCGGGCCGGACGGCGGCGTGGTCAAATTCGATCTCGACGACTTCAAGCGCCATTGCTTGCTGAACGGCCTCGACGATATCGGCCTGACCATGGAAAAGGCCGGCGCCATCGCCTCGTTCGAGAAGAAGAACGCCGCCGAGCGCCCCTGGGCCTGAACGATCTGGACGGATAGCCCGGCCGTTGCCAGCCGGGCCTGTGGCGGCTGAACGGAGGGGACCAGTCATGACACGTTTGCTTCTTGCCGGCGCCTGCGCGTTGGCGTGGATGCTGATGCCGATCGCTGGCGCGCATGCACAGACCGACACGGTGCTGGTGCCGGCTGAAGATCCGTCCGGCGAGGCCGCCGACCCGGGCGCGTCGAGCAATACGGCCCTGGCCGGCGATGACAACCAAGGGCCGATCCCGTTCGAGGGTGGGCAGCTGACCATCACCCAGCAGGAAGAGTATGGCGAGAAGGTGCTGGCCTATGACGGCAAGCAGCTGGCCAGCAACTACGACGTGTTCTTCGACAAGGTGGTCAAGGTCGGCGGCGTCAACGTGGCGCTGGTCAATGTCGGCGATGGCGGCAACCAGTGCGGCCCGGCCACGGTGATCGTCTGGAAGCCGGAAGGCGGCGAGATCCAGAGCCTTACTGTCGAGCAGGACGAATGCGGCGCGCCGCCGGCGGCGGTGGCCGATAATGCGATCTATTTCGTGCCCTATCTGTTGCCGGGCGCTGAGCAGCAGGCGCTGCAATGGTCGCCCAGCGAAGGGCTGACGATTTCAGGCGACCTGACATATGCGCCCGAGCCCGGCACCGACTGGAAAGATGTCGATCCGTCCAAGTACCAGAACATCATCGACGCCTTCCACAACGAGGCCGTCTACAAGGCGGCGAAGACGCTGCTTGGCGACACCATGCCCGACATGGCGACCAGCCTGCTGGTCGGCGGCGGCACCGAAAAGACGGCGTCCGGCGCCTTCTATGCCACCGGCTGCGTGCCGCATGATTGCGGCGGCAGCGATGGTTTCATGGCCGTCGATCCGGTCAAGCACACGCTCTACTTCGCCCGCCGCGGCGACAATGGCGAGCCGCAGGCCTGGCCCGACGTGAAGACCTGGCCGGCGGATATCAAGGGAGCGATGGACAAGGCGCAGGGGAACTAGTGTTTCGCGACTGTCAGCGCAAGGACCGCTACGCCGCGATCCTTCCCACCCCCCTCTGCCCTGCCGGGCATCTCCCCCGCAAGGGGGGGAGATCAGCCGTCACGACTGCCTTCGCCAATCAACACGCAAGAATAGGCGCGGCGCAGAAGCTGCCAATCTCCCTCCTTGCGGGGGAGATGGCCGGCAGGCCAGAGGGGGGGTGCTGTCCCGCCGACATGAAACATCTTGGCCCATGACCAGCCCCCTATCTGCCTGCTAGATGAACCGACCAACGAGGAGGCCCCATGCGCAAACTCATCTCCACCGGGTCGCCCTTCGAGAAAACCGCCGGCTATTCGCGTGCGGTGGTGCAGGGCGACTGGTGTTTCGTGTCGGGAACCACCGGCTACGACTATGCGACGATGACCATGCCGGAGACGGTCGAGGCGCAGACGCGCAATTGTCTCGCCACCATCGCCAAGGCGCTTCGGGACGGCGGCTTCGAGATGGCCGATGTGGTGCGGGCGCATTATTACATCACCGACCAGGCTTTCGTGGATGTCGTCTTCCCGATCCTCGGCGAGGCATTCGGCGACATCCGCCCGGCGGCGACGATGATCGTGTGCCAGCTCAACAAGCCTGAGATGAAGATCGAGATCGAAGTCACGGCGCTGCGGCACACGGCATGAGGAGGCCAAAGCCATGACGGTCCGGCGCATCGTCGCCAATATCGGGACGCAGGACGCGGCAGCGGCGAAACGCTTCTATCAGGACGTGCTTGGCCTCGATGTGCTGATGGATCAGGGCTGGATCGTCACCTACGGTTCCGACGAACGGATGCAGGTGCAGATCAGCTTCATGGCTCAAGGCGGCTCGGGCACGCCGGTGCCGGACCTCTCCATTGAGGTCGATGATGTCGAAGCGGCGCTCGATGCCATGAAGGCCGCCGGCTTCGCCATAGAATACGGCCCGGCCGACGAGCCTTGGGGCGTGCGGCGCTTTTATGTGCGCGATCCGTTCGGCAGATTGGTCAATATTCTCTCGCATCGGTGATTGCGCTTCCAGGCTTGCATGCAGCCCGCTTGGCGTTTAGCAAGGCCGCGGTTCTCCAAACAGTGTCGGGACGGTTCTGATGGCTTCGAAAAATCTTCTCCTGCTCGCCGGCGACGGCATCGGCCCCGAGGCGATGGCCGAGGTGAAGAAACTGATCGCGGCCATGAACGCCAAGCTGGGCAGCGGTTTTATCACCGATGAAGGCCTGGTCGGCGGCTGCGCCTACGATGCGCATGGCGCGGCGATTTCCGATGCCGACATGGCAAAGGCGATGGCGGCGGACGCGGTACTGTTCGGCGCCGTCGGCGGACCGAAATGGGACAAGGTGCCTTATGAGGTGCGCCCCGAGGCCGGGCTTTTGCGGCTGCGCAAGGACATGGAGCTGTTCGCCAATCTTCGCCCGGCCATCTGCTATCCGGCGCTTGCCGCCTCGTCTTCGCTGAAGCAGGAGGTGGTCGAAGGCCTCGATATCCTGATCGTGCGCGAGCTCACCGGCGGCGTCTATTTCGGCGAGCCGAAGCAGATCATCGATCTCGGCAACGGCCAGAAGCGCGGCATCGACACCCAGGTCTACGACACGTTCGAGATCGAGCGCATTTCCGGCGTCGCTTTCGAGCTCGCGCGGACCCGCCGCAACCATGTGACATCCATGGAAAAGCGCAACGTGATGAAATCCGGCGTGCTGTGGAACGAGGTCGTCACCCAGACCCACAAGGCCAGATACGCCGACGTCAAGCTCGACCACATGCTGGCCGATGCCGGCGGCATGCAGCTGGTGCGCTGGCCAAAACAATTCGACGTCATCGTCACCGACAATCTGTTCGGCGACATGCTGTCCGACATCGCCGCAATGCTGACGGGCTCGATCGGCATGCTGCCGTCGGCCTCGCTCGGCGCGCCCGATGTGAAGACCAAGAAGCGCAAGGCGCTGTACGAGCCGGTGCACGGTTCGGCGCCCGATATTGCCGGCCAGGGCATCGCCAATCCGATCGCCATGATCGCGTCCTTCGCCATGTGCCTGCGCTATTCCTTCGGCATGGTCGCCGAGGCAGACAAGCTCGAAGGCGCGATCGCTGCCGTGCTCGATGACGGCCTGCGCACCAAGGACATACTGTCCGAAGGCATGACCGAGGTCGGTACGGTCGAGATGGGCGATGCGATCATCGCCAAGTTCCTCGGCTGATCCTGTGGCGGTCGACGTCCGCTGGGCGACGACCGACGATGCCGAAGCGCTTGCGACCATACTTTGCGAGATGGCGGCGCACTACCGGCAGGCGCCGCTCGATCATGGCCGGGCAAAGGCCACGGCGCGTAAATGGCTCGGCGATGAAAGCCCGGCCTATCCGCATTTCGCGCTGGCCTTCGCGGACGGCAAGGTTGCGGGCCTCGCCTCGGTGGCGATCGCCCATCCCGGCATCGATCTCGAACGACTGATGTTCCTGAAAGACCTGTTTGTGCGCGAGGATGCCCGCAACGCCGGCACCGGACGGGCGCTGCTCAGCTTTCTCGCCGGCCATTGCCTCAGGGAAGGAATCGGCCGCATAGACCTGACCACCGAAGACTGGAACGAGGGCGCGTTGCGTTTCTACGACCGGCTCGGAGCCGAACGGCACGGGCGGAAGGTGTTTCTCAGGCTGTCCGGTGATGCGCTAAGAAGAACTCTCTAAACCCTGACACCGTGCGGCACAGGCCCCCACTGGTTTTCGTGGCCCTGGGTCGGGATCAGTCCGAACACGATGATGGCCAGGGTGCCGAAGGTCGGCACGAGAATCAGCAGGACGAGCCAGCCGGTGAGGCCGATATCGTGCAGCCGGCGCACGATGAGCCCCAGCCAGGGCAGGAACGTCGCCAGCACAAACAGGCCCCAGACGCCGACCATCATGATCGGCCCGTTGCCGTCATTGAAATTGCCTATCATCTGGTCGGCGAGGGCGCCGACCAGACCGACCAGGATGAAGCTGACGGTCCAGAACAGGCAGTAGGCCCAGAATTCCTTGCGGCGGGCGCGCTCGGCGAAATTGATGTAATTGCGCGTCACGCCTCGCCAGAAATAACCCGGCAGTCCGCTATCGCGGACCGCGCCGTCGTCAGCCAGGCGGCCGAAATGCTGCGGCGCGGCTGAAGCGGCAGCGGGTTTGGGCGGCGCGGCGCTTGTCGCTGGAGCAGTGGTGGCTTGTCCGGCGGCCTGGGCGCGGATCGAGAAAACGTCGCGCGCCTGGCCGCTCGCGGGCAGGAACTCGACCACGGCGCCCTTGGCAATCACCGTATCGCGGCGCAGATCTTCGCGCGCGAAGGTGTAGCGGTTGCCGTCCGCCCCGGTGATGAATCCGAAGCCCTGGGCCTCGTCATAATGAAGAACTTCACCACGCATTTAGCCTCACCCCCGTGTTGGCGTAGACTGTTCAAAGTTGCGGCGGATCGCAAGGGGGTGGACGAAGTGAAGGGCAAACGATCAGGTAGCTTCATCCTGCCGCCGTCAGCGCTGCCCCTCACCTGCCTGCCGGCATCCTCTCCCCGTATAGTGACGGGGAGAGGGGCGCTGTCATCGATGATTTCGCCAATCGGCAGCGTTGCAGGAGTTAGCGCTGTGAGTGGTGCAGGCCCTTTCTCCCCGTCACTATACGGGGAGAAATGCCCAGCAGGGCAATGAGGGGCGGCGCTAGCCTTCGCTGAGAAAACGTCAGCCCGGCCGCTTCTTCGGCTTCTTGTTCTTCGGCGGTCCGGCCTTGTCGAATTTTGGCTTCCCGGCCCACGGCTTTGCGTCGCCGGCGGGGCGCTTCTCGAATTTCGGCTTGTGCGCAGTTTGCGGCGCCTCGAACGGGCGCTTGCCGCGATGCGGCTTCTTGTCGGGCTTGGGCGCCTGGTAGCCGGCGCGCGACAGGTCGGGCGTGCCGTCCAGGCGCTTCACAACGATGTTGCCCTGCAGCTTTTTGTCAGGGCCGATGGCGGCGAGGAAGCGGTCGGCCCAATCGGCCGCAATCTGCACGAAGGTTTCTTCCTGCTGCATCTTGATGGCGCCGATTTCGCGCTTGGAGATGTTGCCGGTGCGGCACAGCATCGGGATCAGCCAGCGCGGCTCGGCGTTCTGCCGCCGTCCAATCGACAGCGAGAACCAGACGCTGTCGCCGAAATCGTCGCGGCGGCTGGGCGCCTCGTCCCGGCGTTCGAACTTTTCGCCCGCCGGTTTTCCACGCGATGGCGTGAACGGCGCTACGTCCATGAGATCCTCGGGCGCCGAGCGGCTGGCGCGGCACTGGCGCACGAAAGCGGCTGCCACCTGTTCGGCGCCGTGCTTGGCCAGAAGCGCGTCGATGAAGCCGCGCTCGTCATCGGCCACCGGCTCGTCGAAAGCCGGATCGGCAAGGATCCGCTCGTCGTCGCGCTTGATGACGTCGTCGGCGGAGGGCGGGCTCGCCCAAGTCGCCTTAAGCCCGGCATTCTGCAGCAGCCGCTCGGTGCGCTTGCGGGCGCCGTTGGGCACGATCAGCGCGCTGACGCCCTTGCGTCCGGCACGACCGGTGCGGCCGCTGCGGTGCAGCAGCGTTTCCGGATTGGTCGGCAAATCCGCGTGGATGACCAGTTCGAGATTGGGCAGGTCGATGCCGCGCGCGGCGACATCCGTTGCGATGCAGACCCTGGCGCGGCCGTCGCGCATCGCCTGCAGCGCGTGGCTGCGCTCGTTCTGGCTGAGCTCACCCGACAGCGCCACGACGGAAAAATTGCGGTTGTTGAAGCGCGCGGTCAGATGGTTGACGGCGGCGCGGGTGTTGCAGAACACCAGCGCGTTCTTCGCCTCGTAGAAGCGCAGCACATTGATGATGGCGTTCTCGCGGTCGGGGTAGGCGACATTCAGCGCCCGGTACTCGATGTCGAGATGCTGCTTTTCCTCGCCTCCGGCCGAGATGCGCACGGCATCGCGCTGATAGCCCTGCGCCAGCGTGGCGATCGAGCGCGGCACGGTGGCCGAAAACATCAGCGTGCGACGCTGGGCAGGTGCTGCGTCGAGGATGAATTCGAGGTCTTCGCGAAAGCCGAGATCGAGCATCTCGTCGGCTTCGTCCAGAACCACGGCCTTCAGCGCCGACATGTCGAGCGAATTGCGCGTGATGTGGTCGCGCAGCCGGCCGGGCGTGCCGACTACGATATGGGCACCACGCTCCAGCACGCGCCGTTCGGAGCGCATATCCATGCCGCCGACGCAGGAGGCGACGGTCGCGCCGGTCGGCGCATAGAGCCATTGCAGCTCGCGCGTGACTTGCAAGGCGAGCTCGCGGGTCGGCGCCACCGCCAATGCCAAAGGCACGCCAGCCGGGCCAAAGCGCTCGGCGCCTCCAAGCAGCGTCGGCGCCAATGCCAGGCCGAAGGCGACGGTCTTGCCGGAGCCGGTCTGCGCCGACACCAGAGCGTCGGCCTCGCCCAGCTCCAGCACCGCCTTCTGCACCGGCGTCAGCTCGACATAGCCACGTTTTTCCAGCGCCTCTGCCAGCGCAGGAACGATACCTTCGAAATTGGACATGTTACTCTTTCGGAATTCGGCCGCCTACGGGCGGCAACGCCGGCTCATGCACACGCCAGCCCAAGCATTTCTCGGGCGTTCCTACTTCCTGCGGCCGGCATTGTACAGAGCAGGCGGCACAGCGCTGTCGATTGGCGAAATCGTTGGCTCGAGCGCCCCTCTCCCCGTCACTATACGGGGAGAGGATGCCGGCAGGCAGGTGAGGGGCAGCGCCAACGCTGATGAGTAAGCCGGGGAGCAAGGCTTCAGGCCCTTACTTCCGGATAAGCTAGCCGTCGAAGTCAGCGCCGCCCCTCATCCGCCCTTCGGGCACCTTCTCCCCGTAGAGTGACGGGGAGAAGGGACGGTCGCGCCAATTGACTCCTGACGCAAACCGCGTAAAAGCCGGCATCGAACGGGATCATTTTCGATGCGCGGCCTTCTGATGGCGCTTCTTGCATTCGACTTCCCCGGCCACGTCAGTGGGGCCGGGCGCGTTCGCGCGTCTTACCGTTCAACCAAAACCGCATTCTTGGCCGATAAAACTGGCAAAACCACCACCAAAACGGTGTGATTCCCTTGGCCTAACCACCCTCTCCCGGGTCCGGCCCGGGGGACGGAACCCGCATTGGCCGGCGGGTTTTCTCCAAAAACCAAGCGGAGAGGGACAGGAGATTTCGAATGAGTTTCAAGGTTGCAGTAGTCGGCGCCACGGGCAATGTG
Organism: Mesorhizobium sp. CNPSo 4684; assembly: GCF_057784315.1. Lineage (NCBI taxonomy): Bacteria > Pseudomonadati > Pseudomonadota > Alphaproteobacteria > Hyphomicrobiales > Phyllobacteriaceae > Mesorhizobium > Mesorhizobium sp. CNPSo 4684. The sequence goes on from NZ_JBWLUX010000026.1 coordinate 23,548, forward strand.
GGCCGCGAAATGCTCAACATTCTGGAAGAGCGCGGCTTTCCGGTAAGCGAAGTGGTGGCACTGGCCTCGCGGCGCAGCCAGGGCACCGAAGTGTCGTTCGGCGACCGTACGCTGAAGGTCAAGACGCTCGACCAGTATGATTTTTCCGACACCGACATCTGCATCATGTCGGCAGGCGGCACCGTCTCCAAGGAATGGTCGCCGAAGATCGGCAAGCAGGGCTGCGTCGTCATCGATAATTCGTCGGCGTTCCGCTACGACCAGGACGTGCCGCTGATCGTGCCGGAAGTGAACCCGGACGCGATCTCGCTGTTTTCGCGCAAGAACATCATCGCCAACCCGAACTGCTCGACGGCGCAGCTGGTCGTGGCGCTGAAGCCGCTGCATGACTTCGCCACCATCAAGCGCGTCGTCGTCGCCACCTACCAGTCGGTGTCCGGCGCCGGCAAGGAAGGCATGGACGAGCTGTTCACGCAGACGCGCGCGGTCTTCGTCGCTGACCAGGTCGACGTCAAGAAGTTCACCAAGCGCATCGCCTTCAACGTCATTCCGCATATCGACGTCTTCCTCGATGACGGCTTCACCAAGGAAGAGTGGAAGATGGTTGCCGAGACCAAGAAGATGCTCGACCCCAAGATCAAGCTGACGGCGACCTGCGTGCGCGTGCCGGTGTTCATCGGCCATTCGGAAGCCGTCAACATCGAGTTTGAAAAGCCGATCACCGCCGACGAGGCGCGCGACATCCTGCGCGAGGCGCCGGGATGCCAGGTCTTGGACAAGCGCGAGGATGGCGGCTACATCACGCCGCTCGAATCGGCCGGCGAGGACGCCACCTTCATCTCGCGCATCCGCGAGGATTCGACCATCGACAACGGCCTGTCGATGTGGATCGTCGCCGACAATCTGCGCAAGGGCGCGGCGCTCAATGCGGTGCAGATCGCCGAACTGCTGGTCGAGCGCGGCCTGATCCAGCCGAAGAAGAAGGCGGCCTGACGGCGGTCTAGTTTTCGCTCTCGGGCCGTATCGCCGCTGCCGCGGCGGGCCCTCCGCGGGGGCGCTGGAAAGCCGGCGGCCCGCAGTTGCGGGCTCGGCCTTCGGCCGGAAGCATACTTTCTCCCCGTCACTATACGGGGAGAAGGTGCCGGCAGGCGGATGAGGGGCAGCACGGGCCTTTGTTGAGAAACGCCTTTTGAACGACCACGCTAAAGTCATGCTGCGCCCCGCCACCGGCTCTGACGCTGCATCCATCGCCCGGCTCTTGCGAGTAGCCCTCGGTTCATTCGACTGGATGCCGGTCGTCCATACGCCGGCCGAGGACCTTGTCTTCATCCGCGATATCGTTCTGCCCCAGCAGCAGGTCACAGTCGCCGAGGCCGGCGAGAACATCGTCGGCTTCATTGCCGTGAGCGGCGATTGGGTGGAACAGCTCTATCTCGACCCGGCCTGGACGGGACAAGGCATCGGCAGCCGGTTGCTGGTGCAGGCGACCGCGTCGCTGCGGATCGTGAAACTGCATTGCTTCCAGGCCAACACCGGCGCCCGGCGCTTCTACGAGCGCCACGGTTTTCGCGCCGAAGCGTTCGGCGACGGCACCACCAATGAGGAAGGCCTGCCGGATATTCTCTACGTCCGCCGCTTGTGAAGCTCAGCCGGCGCTGTCCTTGGCCAACTGGCGCAGCAGCTCCATCGCTTCGTCGGCCCGGTCGGCCGGCACGAACAGATGGTCGTGATAGAAAGCCGAGACCGGATTGACGCCCATGCCGGCGGCGGCCAGGCGGGCGGTGATGGCGGCGAGGAAACCGACGGCGTCCAGCGACGAATGGACGTTCAGCGTGATCATCCGGCAGCGGAACGAAGCGGCCAGCCCTGCGGCACGGGCTGCATCCTCGGTGAGGATCAACGTCAGGCCTTCGCGCTCGCGAAACACCATCACCGAATCGAGGCCTTCCGGCTGCGCAGCGCCGGGCGCCAAGGTGACGAACACATAAACGCCTGGCAGCAATTGCGGCGTCATCGCCGCCAGCAGCTTTTTCAGATCGGTCCCGCCCGTCATTCGCTCGTCTCTCGCCCAGCCCATCAATAGCCGTCACTGGCGAACGCCGATAGTCTGAGCGGCACACGTTCCGTGATCTAAAGATGGAAGGACAGCACTCCCTCTGCCTGCCGGGCAGGCGATGGAAAGAATCGGCGGAAAAACAAGACCTTGCCGTCCTTCAGATCAAAAAGAATCCCTGTCCTGTAGGATCGCTGCCTCATGCAGCGTCCTTGGTTCGAAGCCAGCAAACGGCTCAAATCACCTAGGAGGGAGCAGCATGAGCACTTCTCAAACCACGCCCGTCTCGTCGGGCAGCTTGTGGACCGGCCGCGTGCTCAGCGGTCTCATCATCCTGTTCATGATCTTCGACGGCGTCATCAAGCTGCCGCCGCTCGATGTCGTCACCCAGACCATGGTGCCGCTTGGCTGGCCGACCGATGTCAATGTCGCGCGTATGCTCGGCATCATCGGGCTAATCTCGACGGCGCTCTACGCGCTGCCGCGCACCTCGGTGCTCGGCGCCATCCTGCTCACCGGCTATCTCGGCGGCGCCATCGCCACCAATATGCGCGTCGGCAGCCCGCTGTTCTCGCATACGCTGTTCGGTGTCTATCTCGGCATCATCCTGTGGAGCGGCCTGTATCTGCGCGACCCACGAGTGCGTGCCCTGATCCCGTTCAGCCGCTAAGCACGAGGGAGAGAAAAAGATGCTCACCACCATCCTTATCGTCCTGGTCGTATTGATCGCCGCGTTGCTGATCTATGCCGCGACACGGCCGGCCGGGTTCACCGTCAGCCGCTCGACCAGCATCAAGGCGCCACCCGAGGCTATCTTTCCGTTGATCAACGATTTCAGGTGCTGGACCGTCTGGTCGCCCTACGAAAAGCTCGACCCGGACATGAAGCGTACGCTGTCCGGCACTGATGCCGGCAGGGGCGCCGCCTATGCCTGGGAAGGCAACAGCAAAGCCGGCATCGGCCGCATGGAAATCACCAACTCGGTGCCGTCGTCGCTGGTGGCGCTGAAGCTCGACTTCGAAAAGCCGTTCAAGGCCAACAACACCGTCGACTTCACCCTGAAGCCGGCCGGCAACGAAACGTCCGTCACCTGGGCCATGCATGGCCGCTACCCCTTCATCGCCAGGCTCATGGGCGTATTCATGAATTTCGACAGGCTGGTCGGCAAGGATTTCGAGGCCGGGCTCGCCAGTTTGAAAAAGGCAGCTGAGAAGTAAAACCTCAGGAATTTCAATCGGCTCTGCGGCGATCAATACGAATATGACCGGCGCAAATACCGCGATCTCCCACCTCTTCGGGATCAAATTAGCCGTTTGGGAGTTTAAATCATGGCGGCGAGGACGGCGATCCGCGTGAGAGAGGAACGACAATGAAAAATGCGATTATCATTCTGGTGCTGGCGACCGCGCTCGGCGCGTGCTCGCAAACCGAAAAGGGTGCCGCAGTCGGTGGCCTCGGCGGCGCGGCGGTTGGCGCGGCGGTCGCAAACGATCCGGTTGAGGGTGCCGTCGTCGGTGGTGCCGTTGGCGCCGTGGCCGGCGCGCTGATCGGCCATGCCAGCGAGAGCGGCCAGTGCCGTTATCGCGACCGTTATGGGCGCACCTACATCGCCCGTTGCCCGCAAGGCTATTGAGCGGACGCTGATCCAAGCAAAACGGCGGGCCTAGGCCCGCCGTTTTCTTAAAGCGATGAAGCGAACGCTTACTCGGCGGTGGCGGCTTCCGCCTCGGCCGGGGCCGCGGCAGCGGCGGCAACGGCCGCAGCTGCGTCTTCCTGCGCCTTCTTCAGCAGAGCGGCGCGTTCCTGCGCCTTCTTGCCCGGCTCGGCCTTCTTCGGGTTGGAGCGGGCTTCGCGCTTGAGCAGGCCGGCCTCGTCGAGGAAGCGCAGCACGCGGTCGGTCGGCTGGGCGCCGTGCGACAGCCAATGCTTGACGCGGTCGGCGTCGACCTTGACGCGCTCGCCATCCTTCGGCAGCAGCGGGTTCCACGAGCCGATTGACTCGATGAACCGGCCGTCGCGTGGCGAACGGGCGTCGGCGATGACGACATGGTAGTAAGGACGCTTCTTCGAGCCCGCACGGGCCAGTCTGATCTTCAGTGCCATTTCATTTCTCCTAAAAGCTCTGATTTCATTGATAGGGTGTGGCTGTTGTCTTGTGCAGGTCGTTATCCCAAAACCGCTGCGCACTTGTGGGCGACATGCACTTACTTAGCCGGCTTTGCTTGCGCCGTTGGACGCGGCGATCTGCTCATGATGGCGGATCACTTCGCGGACGACGAAGTTGAGGAATTTTTCCGCGAAATCGGGGTCGAGATGGGCATCCTTCGCCAGCTGGCGAAGGCGGGTGATCTGCTGCTGCTCACGCGCCGGGTCGGCCGGCGGCAGGCCATGCTCGGCCTTCAGAACGCCGACCGCCTTGGTGCAGCGGAAGCGCTCGGCCAGCATGTGGATGAGGGCGGCATCGATGTTGTCGATCGAAGCGCGATAACCGGCCAGGATGATCCGGGCGTCGGCCATGTCCTTTTCTTCGTTCATAGCGTCCTCACTTCTTCTTCCCAAGCCCGGGCAGTCCGCCGCCGCCGAGGCCGGGAAGCCCCGGAAGTTTCATGCCACCAGGCAGACCCGGCAGGCCACCGCCGCCAGGAAGGCCACTGGGCAGGCCCTTCATGCCGCCAAGGCCAGCGGCCTGCGCCTGCTTCTGCAAGGCTTCGAGCTGCTTAGGGTCCATCTTGGAGAGGTCCGGCATGCCGCCACCCATCATACCCCCGGGGCCACCAGGCATCATGCCGCCGAGGCCCATCTTGGAGGCCAGGCCGCCCATCATGCCGCGCATCAGGCCGCCGCCTTTGCCCTTGCCGCCCATCGCCTTCATCATGTCGGCCATACCGCGATGCATCTTCAAGAGCTTGTTGATTTCGGCGGCGTCGGTGCCGGAACCGGCGGCAATGCGCTTCTTGCGCGAATGTTTCAAAATATCGGGATTGGCGCGCTCGGCCTTGGTCATCGACGAGATGATGGCGAGTTGGCGGCCGAACATCTTGTCGTCGAGGCCGGCGGCGGCCATCTGGTCTTTCATCTTGCCCATGCCGGGCATCATGCCCATGATGCCGCCCATGCCGCCCATTTTCGACATTTGCTGAAGCTGGCCGGCAAGGTCGTTCAGGTCGAACTTACCCGACTGCATCTTCTTGGCCATCGCCGCCGCCTGCTCGGCGTCGATGTTTTCAGCAGCCTTTTCGACCAGCGAAACGATGTCGCCCATGCCGAGGATGCGGTCGGCGATGCGCTTGGGGTGGAATTCCTCCAGCCCGTCCATCTTTTCGCCGGTGCCGATCAGCTTGATCGGCTTGCCGGTGACGGCGCGCATCGAAAGGGCGGCACCGCCACGGCCGTCGCCATCCATGCGGGTCAGCACCAGGCCGGTTATGCCGACGCGCTCGTCGAAGCTCTTGGCCAGGTTGACGGCGTCCTGGCCGGTCAGCGAATCCGCGACCAGCAGGATCTCGTGCGGGCTCGACACCTTCTTGATGTCGGCCATCTCGACCATCAGCGGCTCGTCAATGTGGGTACGGCCGGCGGTGTCGAGGATGACGACGTCATGGCCGCCGAGCTTGGCCGCCTGCACGGCGCGCCGTGCGATGTCGACCGGGTTCTGGCCTGATATGACCGGCAGCGTCGCCACCTTGACCTGCTCGCCGAGCTGGCGGAGCTGCTCTTGTGCTGCGGGCCGCCGCGTGTCGAGCGAGGCCATCAGGACCTTCTTGTTCTGGCGCTCGGTCAGCCGCTTGGCGATCTTGGCCGAAGTCGTCGTCTTGCCGGAGCCCTGCAGGCCGACCATCATGATGACGACGGGGGCCGGCGCATTGAGGTCGACGGCGACGCCTTCGGCGCCCAGCATGTCGACCAGCTCGTCATGGACGATCTTGACGACCATCTGTCCGGGCTTGATCGACTTGACGACCGCGGCGCCGACGGCCTTCTCGCGCACCTTGTCGGTGAAGGAGCGCACCACTTCCAGCGCCACGTCCGCCTCGAGCAGCGCACGGCGCACCTCGCGCAGCGCTGCCGAGACATCAGCCTCCGACAGTGCGCCGCGGCCGGTCAGGCCGTTCAAAATGGAGCCAAGGCGCTCCTGAAGTGATTCAAACATTCTGTTTCCTTTTCTCAGGCACCCGGATGATGCCCGAGAGGTAATGCGTTCGCGCCAGGTGTCCAAGCAAAAGAGCTTGTCCAAACAAAAGCCCGGGCAAGCGCAAAGCCAAAAAGCACCCGGGGGCGCTCAGCGCTGCCGGGTGTTGGCCTCCAGGATCTGTTTACAGCACCCACCTCAAAGAGGTTTTGGCGTCCTGGTCGGCTTGCTCGGAGAGATACTCGTCGCGGAATTCGGGGGGTGTAGACAGGAAATCGGCGGAAGAGTCAAGACTTGGGCGGCTTACCGGGTCTCTGCGCCGATCCTGGCTCAGTTCACCCTGGCTGCATCCCGAAGGTCTGTCGTGACCTTCAGCGGCGAGCGCGGGTGCAGGAGCAGCAGGATCGTCAGCAAGGTGCAGACGATGCCGATCGCGGCGATGATGACCGCATCCGTCGTCGTCCAGTCGGGGCCTTCCAGCGGCTTGGCGTTGAACAGGGCGAAGGAATTGTAGCTCTGCTGGTGCGAGATCAGCAGGAAACCGGTGAGATTGTTGCCGAGATGGGCACCGAAGGCGGCGCCGAGATTGCCGGTGACATAGACCACCAGCGTCAACAGCAGGGCGAAGGCGGCGATCGAGGCCAGCACGCAGGCGTTGATGGCGAGGCTCGAATCCGGGCTCCAATGCAAGGAGGTGAACAGCAAGGCGGGCAGCAGTGCCCAGACGTACGGGCTCTCGAAGCGCCTGGCCAGGCCGCGCAGCAGATAGCCGCGAAACAGCATCTCCTCGGACGAAGTCTGCAGCAGCGTCAGCGCCACGATCGGAACCAGGAACAGCAGCCAGGTCGAGAGGCTGATCGCGCCGCGCGCGATCTCAGGCTGCAGGCAATAGAGCAGGACTTCGGAGAGCGCCGAGGTGATCAGCACCGCGATCAGGCCCTTGACGAAGCCGGGCCAGGAGACGCGACGGCTGGCGCCAAGAAGCGCGGTCAGCGGCTCGCCATGGACGAAACGCATGGCGAGCCACAGGCCGAGCCAGATACCGGCAAACGAGGTGAGCGCGGTGAGTATCCCGATGGGCGAGGCTAGAAAACCCTGTAGCGGCCCGCGCGGATCGCCCGGCAATACATGCCAGATGATAGCGAGATAGGTGCCGCCAAGCACCACCACCAAAGTGATCGCCACCCAAAACAGGACGACGATGGCCGTACCGATTATCAGGCGCGGCAGGTTGGTCTTTTCGGTAGCCGTGTTGCGATAGCGCTCGAAGGCGATTGGATCTGATATCACGCGAATTCCTCCGCCGAACGCATCGGGTCGCATGATCTAGGGGATCGGCGTCTTGCGCGCAATTGCTCCCTCATTCCTGCCGGCAGGACGATATACGAAACATTTATGGGATCGCCGAAAGCCGCTATTGCCGACGGGATCTGCCGTTCGCAAGCCGCCTCACCTGAAATATCCGCGCATCCGGGGTCAGCGTTTGCAGGTCACCGGCGTCTTCCCACCCTTCATCACCAGCGCCTCGCGTCCGTCGATCACGATTGCGTCATGGGCCGCGCCATACCGGCTGTTCTGGTTGGCGGGGGAGGCCGGCAGATCCTCGGCGGTGCCGTCGGGGCTGAGCACGTGCAGCGATGTGCCGAGATTCTCGATGGTGATCCTGCCGCCACCGGCGCAATTGTAGGTCGCGGTGCGCGGTTGCGGCGCGGCCGTTTCGACTGCGATGGGGGCAGCGGTCACAGGTGCGCCGGGGGCCATCGAGACGGCGGGAGCGGCAGCACTTGCGGCCTTCGGCGCGTTGTTTTGCGGCACACAGGCAGCTGCGCTCAGCAAGGCAACAAGCGCAAGCGTTATCCGATAGGCCCGGCGTAACGCCATATGGTTGTCCTCCGCGCGGCAAACTAGCCGCGATGCTGCGCCAGGATCAAGCTCACCGGGCGTTCCAATTTCCAGTCGATGGTGCGGTCAAGCATGGCCGAAAGATGGCCGGCGGGTTTTCCAACCCGTCGGATATTAACCATGTTTGACGAGAGATCGCCGTTGGATGCACCTGCCCTCTTAACAAAGGTTAATAAAAGGTTAATTTCCGATTCGAACGGGTCCAGAGCAGAGAGGACACCATGCTTTCGAATTCAGGAGGAACGCGCCTTGCGGCGCTTGTGCTGGCCGTGACCGCTGTCGGTTTCGCTGCCCCGGCAATGGCCTGGTCGCGTCATCATGACCGCGTCTATGCCGATTCTTTCGGCAATCTCGTCATCGACAGCGCCGCCGGCTACAAGCGCATCATCGTCGGCGAGGGCAGACTGGCCAAGAAATTGTCCGACTACACCGGCGCCGGCCAGCCGGAAGCAGAACCGGAAGTCCTTTATGAAGATGAGGCAGATCACATCTCCGGACGTGGCTGCTATCAGCCGCCGGTGTTCGTGAAGGGCCGCTCCTATATGTACGGCCTCTCCGACGGCGAGATGCCCAACCTCAGCCCTTGCCGCTAGACCAAATGGTCGGCCTTTGTGGCCGGCTGTCGTACGATGGTTAGCCCGTGAAACGGCGAGGCGTTCTAGCTGGCGCTGCCTGTATCCGGGATGAACACCGTTTCGGCCCGCTCATAGGACAGCCGCACGCTGTCGCGGCCGTTCTTCTTGGCCTTGTAGAGCGCCTCGTCGGCACGCCGCATCAGCGGCTCCAGCCCTTCGTCGCCGGTGCGCGCCGCGACGCCGAAGCTCGCGGTCACTCTTGTGCCCGGCGGCAACCCGTCGACGCTGCCGGCCGAATAGTGCGTGCGCACGGCCTCGGCAAACAGCCGCGCCGTGGCAAGGTCGCTCAGCGACAAGAGCACGGCGAACTCCTCGCCACCGATGCGCCCGGCAACGGCGCGCGCGCCGGCGGCGGCACGGAGCTTGGCAGCGAAGTCGGCGATCACCTGGTCGCCCGCGGCGTGTCCGTACCTGTCGTTGAGCGCCTTGAAGTGATCGAGATCGGCCAGCACCAGTGCGACCGGCATCTTGGCGACGGCGCAGTGTTGCAGCACCAGCAAGGCGCGCTCCTCAAACCCCCTGCGATTGAGCAGGCCGGACAGCGGGTCGGTATGCGTCTCGGTCTTCAGCGCCTTCATGACGTCGAGTGCTGCGGCCGAGAACAGGCAGAGCGCGATCAGCAGCGACAGCAGCGCGTGCGTCAGCAGTGCCGTCGTCCAGTAGGACGAGCCATAAAACCCGTCATAGCTGGTGAAGGGCCCGTGCGAGATGACGACGAGCAGCGTCCGGCCGATGAAGTTCAACCCCGACAGCAGCGACAGCACGAAAAGGATCTTTTCGGTCGGGCCATTGTCGCGCACGGCGCGCAGCTCGGCGGCGACCAGCAGACTAAGTCCGCCAAAACCGAAATTCATGGACAGGATGCGCCAGGTGAGGTCCGGCTCCACGAACAAGAACCAGCAAAACGCAGCCAGCCCGCCACCTGCCAGAATGCCGATCGCGACGTAGGGCACGCGCCTGCCGTAGCGCGCGATGATCGCGCCGACGAGGCAGCACGCGGCGAAGGTGAAGCAGAGGTTGGAGGCGAGCTTGGTCAGCACCATGCCGACGGGCAAGGTAAAATACTGCAGCAGGAAGCCGGGCGCGGATACGCAATAGCTTACGCCGAGCACCGCCAGATAGGGCCGGTGGCGCTGGTAGAACCATAGCACGAGAAACGCCGCGCCGAGCGCCAGCGCGATCGTCGGATTGAGCAGCGCTATGAGCAGACCGGTGTCCAAAGGACGGTGACTTCCCCGCGTGACGTCAGGGAAGACCATAGAGCGCAAGCCCCAACAAGCGGTTAAGCCAGAGCGAATATGCGGGCAGAGCGGATGAAAAAAGGCCCCGGAACCGCGATGGGGTCCGGGGCCTGATATGGATTATGACCTGCGCGCCGGAAACTATTTCCAGTCGCGGATGTCGACGAAATGGCCAGCGATCGCCGCCGCCGCCGCCATTGCCGGCGACACCAGATGGGTGCGGCCCTTGAAGCCCTGCCGTCCTTCGAAGTTGCGGTTCGATGTCGAGGCGCAGCGCTCATGCGGCTTCAGCCGGTCGTCGTTCATGGCGAGGCACATCGAGCAGCCCGGCTCGCGCCAGTCGAAACCGGCGGCGATGAAGATCTTGTCGAGACCTTCGGCCTCCGCCTGTTCCTTGACCAGGCCGGAGCCCGGCACGATCATCGCGTCGACATGCGCACTCACGGTCTTGCCTTCGACCACCTTGGCCACGGCGCGCAAATCCTCGATGCGGCCGTTGGTGCAGGAGCCGATGAAGACGCGGTCGAGCGTGATGTCGGTGATCTTGGTTCCAGGCGTCAGCCCCATATAGTCGAGCGCGCGGATCTTTGAGCTGCGCTTGTTCTCGTCCGTGATCTCTTCCGGATTGGGAACGACGCCCTGCACCGAAACCACATCCTCAGGCGACGAGCCCCAGGAAACGATCGGCGGCAGTTTGGCCGCGTCGAGCACGATCACCTTGTCGAAATGCGCACCCTCGTCGGACTGCAGTGTCTTCCAGTATTCGAGAGCGGCATCCCAGGCAGCGCCTTTCGGCGCGCGCGGCTTGTCCTTGACATAGGCAAAGGTGGTTTCGTCGGCCGCGATCAGGCCGGCGCGCGCGCCGCCCTCGATCGACATGTTGCAGATCGTCATGCGGCCTTCCATCGACAGCGCGCGGATCGCCTCGCCGGCATATTCGATGACATAGCCGGTGCCGCCGGCGGTGCCGATCTCGCCGATGATGGCAAGGATGATGTCCTTGGCGGTGACGCTTTCCGGCAACTGGCCGTCTACACGCACCAGCATGTTCTTGGCCTTGCGCTGGATCAGCGTCTGCGTCGCCAGCACATGCTCGACCTCCGACGTGCCGATGCCATGCGCCAGCGCGCCGAAGGCGCCATGCGTGGAGGTGTGGCTGTCGCCGCAGACGATGGTCATGCCCGGCAGCGTAAAGCCCTGCTCCGGTCCGATGATGTGGACGATGCCCTGGCGGATATCGTTCTCGGAATAATACTCGACGCCGAAATCCTTGGCGTTCTTGGCCAAGGCCTCGACCTGGATGCGGCTTTCCTCGTTCTTGATGCCGAACTTGCGCTCGGGCGAGGTCGAGACATTGTGGTCGACCACGGCCAGCGTCTTTTCCGGATGCCGAACCTTGCGGCCGCTCATGCGCAAGCCTTCGAAGGCCTGCGGGCTGGTCACCTCATGGACGAGGTGGCGATCGATGTAGAGCAGGCAGGTGCCGTCGTCCTGGCGATCGACGACATGGTCGTCGAATATCTTGTCGTAGAGGGTGCGAGGTGCGCTCATGTGCGTAAATCCGTCGATTTGAAATAGGGAAGGGCAGACGCGCCGGAGGCCTTCGGCCCGACGAAAGCGGCCTAGCTAAGTCGGCTGGTGAGCGCGCCCGAAACGCGCGCAGAAAAGCGCGACGGCAGGCGTTTTCTGTCCTGCAGCACGAAACCCTTGTAGGCCGGATCGCCAAAAAGCTCTTCCATGGCGTGGCTCATACCAATGTTTTGGCTTTTCGGCAATTGCGGCGTGTCTTCGCAGAACCTGGGTTCCTCGCCCCACGAAATGGGGAGATCACTGTCTGTCCTTCTTGAATTCGAACAGCTCAATGACGTTGCCCGATGGATCTTCAAGCAGAATAGCCCGGCCCGCACCGCCATCGCTGATGTCCCCGCGGAACGTCACGCCGGCCGCGCGCAACCGGTTGATCAGGGCATCCAGCTTCTTGGTTACGACCATGAACCTGTTCCACCCGCCTGGCTCCGGATCACCTCCGGCCTGACCACCGCTTCCCGCACCTGGAGCGCTGAGATACAGGGTAAGGTCATCGCGAAGCAGCGATGCGAACTTGCCGGGATTGTGCATTTCGACCTTGAATTCGAGATTGTCCCGGTAAAACTCTACCGCCTTGTCTACGTCGGCAACGATATAACGGACGGATGCCATTCAGACCTTCTCCCCTCGCGAGGAATTACCGGGCCGCACCATAGCCGCTTCGGCCGGGCGCAGCCCCACGCTTTCGGAACGCGCTTGCTTGCACATAGTTCCGAGCGCTGGATGCCGAAGACCAGGCTTCACTCCGCTACAGGATTTCGAACACAAAAGTCTTTACCAACGCATCCGGCTCGGCGATCGCATAGCAGCGGAACCATGGGCTTTGCTCGACCGGCCTCCATTTCTTCGCCTGCTCCAGCTCATCGAACACGGCCTGGAAACCGCCGCTTTCGAACACCTGATCGCGCACGGTGAAGACGGCGTGGCCACCCTTCCTGGTGATGCGGACGAGTTCGTGCAGGCCGGACGCCGGCGCGTGGCTGATGGTGAACACGCCGGTCGAGAAGAAGGCGCGGAAATGCCCGTCCGGCCAAGGCAGCGGGCCGCCGAGCATCGCCTTTTTCAGTTCGCTGTAGGCGTTCCGGCTGCCGGCGATCTTAAGCATGTCGTCGGAGAGGTCGAGCCCGGCAATGTCATCATAGCCCAGAGCCTTGAGCGAAGGGCCCGACAGGCCGGTGCCGCAGCCGGCGTCGAGCAGCGGGCCGTCGCCCACCGGCACATGGCGCGCCACCCAGGCGGTAATCAGAAACGGCAGCAGATAACCGAGCGAGGCGGTCTCGCTGTCATAGGTCGCCGCCCAGTCGGCATAGGCCTTGGCCAGCCCCTCCGGCGTGTCGGCCGTGTAGACGGACTCCAGCGCGGCATTGGCCTTGTCGACATTCATCGCTTGCATCCTCCCGGCACGATCCGGTCCCGATCGTAGCCCGGTCTCCGCGGGACTTCTATTCCTCCTGCGCGCGGCGCAGCCGCTGCTCCAGTGCCCTCAGCGCCAGCGACAGGCCGACGGTCAGGATGAGATAGATATAGGCGACGATCGAATAGGTCTCGAAGAAGCGGAACGAGCCGGCGGCGTAGATCTTGCCCATCTGGGTGATGTCGGCGACGCCGAGCACCGAGACGAGCGAGGAATCCTTGACCATGGCGACGAAGTCATTGCCGAGCGGCGGCAATATGGTGCGGATCGCCTGCGGGAAGACGATCAGCCGGAAACGTTGCGTGCGCGAAAGACCCAGCGCCTTGGCCGCCTCGATCTGGCCTTTCTCGACAGACTGGATGCCGGCGCGAAAGACCTCGGAGATGAAGGCGGAATAGCCGATGGTCAGCGCCATGATGGCCCGCCACAACAGCGAGACGTCGCGCACCAAAAGCTCGCCCATCAGGCCGGCATTCTGCAGCGGCACGGTCAGCGCATTCCAGGCGGCGACGAAGGCCGGCGCACCGGCAAAGGCGATCCAGAACAACAGCACCAGGATCGGCACGCCACGGATGATCTCGACATAGAAGCGGGCGATTTGCCTGAGCCATCGCGACCCAGACAACCCCATCAGCGCAATGCCGAGCCCGATGGCTGACGCCAGCGCAAAGGCGACCACGGTAACAAAGACGGTGATGCCGATGCCCTTGGCGACGGTGGCGAAGACCTGAGCGTAGAGATCGCTGGTGGCAATGTAGAGCGCGGCGATCACCGCGAGAACGATCGCGGCGGCAAGCCACCAGGGGAAATCGGATTTGGGGGTGGAGACGGGGGACATCAGTCCCCAACGCTGGCGAACGGCTGCCTTCGCAAGATCTGCTGATCTCCCCCCTTGCGGGGGAGATGTCCGGCAGGACAGAGGGGGGTGCTGTCCCTCCAGCCTGTCAACCGATCACGGTCGCGGCCCTTGGCCAGGTTCTCTTTGGAGAAGCTCAAAATAAAGGGGGAGCGATCCTGCACACCCCCCTCTGCCCTGCCGGGCATCTCCCCCGCAAGGGGGGAGATTGGCATCTTTACCGGCCGTAGCGCCAAGATGGGCTACTGCCCCATCTTGTAGTCAAGAAACCACTTCTTGTTCAGCGCTTCCAGCGTGCCGTCGGCCTTGAGCGCAGCGATCGCGGCGTTGACTGGCTTCACCAAGTCCGAGCCTTTCGGGAAGATGAAGCCGAAATCCTCGGTGCCGAGCGGTCCGCCGATCAGCTTGAGCTTGCCGCCGGAGGCATCGACATAGCCCTTGCCGGCGGTGCCGTCGGTCAGCACGACATCGACATCGCCCGACTTCAGCGCCTGCACCGAAGCGCCGAAGGTCTCGAACTGCTTGATGCGCGGGTTCTGCTCATTGCCGTCGAGCACGCTGTAGACGGCGGTGTAGAACGGCGTGGTGCCGGCCTGTGCGCCGATCAGCCCGTCCTTGAAGTCGGCGAAGGTCTTGGCGTCGGTAAAGCGGCTTTCGTCGCCGCGCACCAGCATGAATTGTTCCGAACGCATATAGGGGTCGGAGAAATCGACCTTCTCCTTGCGGTCGTCCTTGATGGTGATGCCGGTCATGCCGATGTTGTACTGGTTGTCGGAAACCGCCTGGATCATCGCATCCCAGGAGGTGTTCTGGTACTCGACCTTGAAGTTCAGCCGCTTGGCGATCTCGTCCATCGCGTCATATTCCCAGCCGATCTGCTTGCCGGTCTTGGGGTCGATGAACTGCAGCGGCGGATAGGCGTTTTCCGTCACCACCACCACCTTCTTGCCGCCGAGGTCGGGCAACGCATCGGCCGCCCATGCAGCAACGGGCGCGAGGAAACAGGCCGCGAGGGCGGCCAGCAGCAGTTTCGATTTGGTCATGATACACTCCAGGATGAGAGGCCCGCTTGCAGCCGGGCTCACATGAAAATCCAGGCGCGACTTTAGCCGTCCGTAGACGGCTTGCAAGCCGGTCCGGTGCTCAGCGTCCGGTGAAAGTGGATTCCAATGCCTTCAACCGGCGCGGTTTTAGAACGCTTCGCGGTCGGCATTTCTTTCGTGACCCGCTATGGCTAACTAGGCCGCTTTCGAGCACAAGGGAAACCGTCAAACGACGGGTCAGGATGCTGACGCCGCGTCACGCAATTTTGCGACAAACCCGGTCAAGGTCCGGTGCAGCGACCTCAGCTCCTCGACTTCCAGCGGCATGGCGCAGGCAAGGCCGGCGGATACATCCTTGATGCGTGCGCGCAGCGCCTGGCCCTTTGCGGTCGGTTCGACCAGCACGCGGCGCTCGTCGACTGGGTCGCGTCGGCGGGTGACCAGGCCACCCACCTCAAGCCGCTTGAGCAGCGGCGTCAGCGTCGCCGAATCCAGCCCCAGCGCCTCGCCGAGCTCGCCGACCGTGCTCGGCGCATGCTGCCACAGCGCCAGCATCGCCAGATATTGCGGATAGGTGAGGCCGAGCGGGTCGAGCAGGGGTCGGTAAAGTTTGGTCATCAGCCCGCTCGCGGAATAGAGCGCGAAGCAGAGCTGCTGGTCCAGGCGCGGAACAGCGATCGTCCCGGCGGTATCCGCCGGGACTTCACTTGCTCTGGTTTCGGTCTTCGTCGTCATGCTGCCTTTGCCGGAAGCGCCACTGTCGAAAGCGCCACCTCGACATTGCCCTTGATCGCGTTCGAATAGGGGCAGATCTTGTGCGCTTCCGATACAAGCGCTTCCGCGGCCTCCTGATCAAGGCCCTTCGTCTCGGCGGCGAGCGCGACACCGAGCTTGAAGCCTTCGCCGTTGGGAAGCAGGCTGACGGTCGAGGTCACCGACGCATCGGTCAGCGGCAGCTTTTGCTTGCGCGCGACGAAGCGGATGGCGCTTTCGAAGCAGGCGGCATAGCCGACCGCGAACAGCTGCTCGGGATTGGTGGCGCCACCCTGTCCACCGAGTTCCCTCGGCAAAGCCAGGTCGACCTTGAGCAGGCCGTCGCTGGTTTCGCCATGGCCGGCGCGGCCGCCGGTGACGCGAGCCTGTGTGGTGTAGAGTGCCATTTCAGTTCTCCAATTAATTTGTGTACGATTATTTAGTACACAATATAATGTATGGTCAACAGCCAAGCCCAATTTCTCGGCCGACAATCGTTCACAGTCTGGTGAACGAAAAAAGGCGGCCGAAGCCGCCTTTCCAAAATCCTTGGTCGAGATCTTATTCGGCCGGGGTGGCTTCCGCAGCGGCCTTGGCTGCCGCTTCAGCCTCGTCGGCGGCCTTCTTCTCGGCGGCTTCCTTGGCGGCCGTCTCTGCGGCCAGCGCCTGGGCGGCGGCGACCTTCTCGGCTTCGATGCGGGCCTTCTCGGCGTTCAGCGCATCGCGCTCCTCATCGTTGAGCTTGCGGGCGCGCACGCCGGTGTTTTCCGAAATACGGGCGGACTTGCCGCGACGGTCGCGCAGATAATAGAGCTTGGCGCGGCGCACCTTGCCGCGGCGCACGATCTCGACGCCCTCGACCATCGGCGAGAAGACCGGGAAAACGCGCTCGACGCCTTCGCCGTAGGAAATCTTGCGGACGGTGAAGTTTTCCTGGAAGCCGGCGCCGGAGCGGGCGATGACGACGCCCTCATAGGCCTGGACGCGGGTGCGGGTGCCTTCGGTCACGCGGACCTGGACGCGCACGGTGTCGCCGGGCTGGAATTCGGGAAGCTTGCGCTTGGCTTCGATCTTGGCGGCCTGTTCGGCCTCGAGCTGACGGATGATATCCATCTCAATAGTCCACTTCTTGTTCTTCCGACAGTCAGAGCGTCCGACACTCGCCTTGCAGTTCCATCGACCGCTCGGCTATGCCCTTTGTCTCCGAGACATCTGTCTTCTGGACATCGGGCAGGGGCGACTACACCGTCATTGTTGACGGGTCTGGGAGATTTTCTCGCCAGTACGGGCGGGCACATACAGCTATTTCACTCACTTGTCACGCCTTGGCCCTGTCTTTTTTGGTCGCATGCCACCACGCAATCGTCCAGTGCAGGGTTGCGCCTGCCCTCCAAGCTTCCTAAGCCGGACGACGCATACTTGTCCGGCGCCCACTCTCATGACGATTTTCGACATGTCCGTTCTCGACGCGGCCCTGCTGTTTGCGGCAGGCTTTCTGTCGGGCGCATGCAACGCGGTCGCCGGCGGCGGCACGTTCATCACCTTCGGCGCCATGTCGCTGGTCGGCGTACCGCCGATCGTCGCCAACGCCACCTCCTCGGTGACCCAGTTTCCGGGCTACATCACCTCGACGCTCGCCTACTGGACCGACATCGAGCATTTCTGGCGCGGCGCGCTGCTGCTCTGCCTGATTTCGGCCGCTGGCGCACTGGCCGGTGCCTTCATCCTGCTGGCGCTGTCCAACTCGTCCTTCCGCGTCATGGTGCCGTGGCTGTTGCTGGCCGCCACCGCGCTGTTCGCAGCCGGACCGTGGCTGAAGCCGGCGCCCAAGCCGGGACACGAGGCCGCGGTCGGCTCGCTCGCCGGGTCGCTGGCGCAGTTCCTCACCGCGGTCTATGGCGGCTTCTTCGGCGCCGGCATGGGCGTGATGATGCTGGCGACGCTCGGCCTGACACAGGCCGGCGACTACCACCGGCTGAATGCGCTGAAGAACATGCTTGCCGTGGTTATCGCGGCGGTAGCGATCATCGTCTTCGTCTCCGGCGGCGTCGTCGCCTGGCCGCAAGCGATCGTCATGATCCCCGGGGGCGCGCTCGGCGGCTATGCCGGTGTCTGGATCGCCAAGCGCGTGCCGCAAAACGCAGTACGCGGCTTCGTCATCGCCGTCGGCCTGTTTCTGGCGTTTTATTATTTTGCCAAGGGCTGAGCGGCGAGCAAATCCGGTCGCCGATCCCTGGTCAGCTTCTCGGATTCCGCGCGGCGCCAGGCGGCGATCTTCTTGTGATTGCCTGACGTCAGCACGTCGGGGATCGGCCTGCCCTCGAATTCCTGTGGCCGCGTGTAGTGCGGATGTTCGAGCAGGCCGTTCTCAAAACTTTCCTCTTCGCCTGACACCGCATTGCCCATCACGCCGGGCAACAGCCGCACCACGGCGTCGAGCAGCACAAGCGCGGCCGGCTCGCCGCCGGAGAGGATGAAGTCGCCGATGGAGACCTCCTCCAGGTTCCGCGCCTCGATCAGCCGCTGGTCGACGCCTTCGAACCGGCCGCAGACGATGACGGCGCCCGGCCCGGACGCAAGCTCGCGCACGCGCGCCTGCGTCAGCGGTCTGCCGCGCGGGCTCATCAGCAGTTTTGGCCGCGGATCGCCCTCTGGCGCCGTGTGGTCGATCGCCTTGGCCAGCACATCGGCGCGCATCACCATACCGGCGCCGCCGCCGGCCGGTGTATCGTCCACCGTGTGGTGGCGGTCCTCAGCAAAGTCGCGGATATGGACCGCTTCCAGTGACCACGTACCTGCCTCCAGCGCCCGCCCGGCCAGCGACAGGCCGAGCGGACCCGGAAACATCTCGGGATAGAGCGTCAGCACCGATGCCTTGAACGTCACCGGTTGCCTCCGGCGTCCTTGGGCCCGCGCGGCCGGCCCTTCGCGTCGAAGCCCTCCTCCCGCGGCGTCTCGCCATCCTCGTCCTCGATCAGACCGGCGGCGGCCGGATCGACGCGGACAAACCCCTCGGCGACCGCCACCTGCGGCACGGCGGCCTGGGTGAACGGGATCAGCACGCCTTTGCGCCCGCCGAGTGTGACGTCGAGAATGTCGCCACCGCCGAAATTGTGCACGGCGACCACCTTGCCGATGACCGCGTCCTTATCGTCGCGGACCTCGAGCCCGACGAGATCGGCGTGGTAGAATTCGTCCTCCTCGCCATCGTCCGGCAGCATCGAGCGGTCGACGAACAGCTCCGTGCCAGCCAGCGCCTCGGCGGCGTTGCGGTCGGCAATGCCCTTGAAGCGCACCACGACGACGGTGTTGGCGGGCCGAATGTCGATGATCTGGAAGGCGCGGCCGTCCTTGGCATAGAGCGGCCCATAATCGGCCAGTGCCAGCGGCTCGCCGGTGAAGGTTTTGACCCTGAGTTCGCCCTTGATGCCGTGGGCGGCGCCGATCACGGCCATCTGGACGGGGTTCTGGGGCTTGCTCATGGCTGATGTCCTTTGCCCTGCTCTAACGCCCTCCCGTGGCCATTTCAATGACAGCTTCTTCACCGCTTCCTAACCCGGCTGCCTGACAATGGCCGCATGCAGGAATTTCTCATCCCGGCAAAACCCGACCTCCAGGCGGCGCGCGAGAGCTGGCTGAAGATGCTGGCGCGCGAACGCCGGCTGTCGCCGGCGACGGTCGAAGCCTACGAGCGGGATACGCGCCAGTTCCTGCATTTCCTGACGGGACATTGCGGCGGCTCGCCCGGCATTGCCGACATTGCCACTTTGCGTCCGGCCGATCTGCGCGGCTTTCTTGCCGCGCGGCGCAACGCCGGCGCCGGCGCCCGTACGCTTGGCCGGGGTCTTGCCGGCATCCGTTCGCTGCTGCGTTTCCTCGAGCGGCGTGGCCTCGCCAACGCAGCGGGAGCAGCAGCGCTGCGTGCCCCGCGCCAGCCGAAATCGCTGCCCAAGCCACTCACCGCCAGCGACGCCAAACATGTCGTCTCGGTGGAAGGCCAATTGGCGGAGGAGCCCTGGATCGCCGCCCGCAACACCGCCGTGCTGACGCTGCTCTACGGTTCGGGCCTGCGCATTTCCGAAGCGCTTGGCCTCAGTGCCGCCGACCTGGCCTCGGAAGCCGACACCGTGCTGCGCGTCACCGGCAAGGGCGGCAAGACGCGGCTGGTGCCGGTGCTGCCGGTGGCGCTGCGCGCCATCGCCGAATACCGCAAACTGTGCCCCTACCACCTCGACCCCAAGGGCCTGCTGTTTCGTGGCGCTCGCGGCGGACCGCTCAATCCGGCCATCGTCCAGCGCGACATGGCCAAACTGCGCTCGGCGCTCAACCTGCCGGATACCGCCACCCCGCACGCCTTGCGCCACTCCTTCGCCACCCATCTGCTTGGCCGCGGCGGTGACTTGCGCACCATTCAGGAGCTTCTCGGCCATGCCAGCCTGTCGACGACGCAGGTCTATACCGGCGTCGACACCGCAAGACTGCTCGAAATCTATGAGTCCGCCCACCCAAGGGCGTGAACTCTTCAAATTTGCGCCGCCGATTAACCGTTTCGCCGCTTTTCGGTCCTAGAAAAGCGATCATGAAACGCGTCATCGCCATCGCCGACCGCGCGGCCCTTGCGTCGCTGAAGCTGCTTGTCGCGCTCAACGCGCTGTTTTTCCTGTCTTTTCTCATCGTGCTGCTGCTCGCCGCCGGTAAGGCGCATGCCGACGTCCCGGTCTGCACCGGCGCTGATCTGCTGTCGGCCCTGCAGAAGGACGACCCCACCACCTATGCCAGGATCGAGGCGCAAGCGACGGCGACGCTGAACGGCAAGGGCCTATTGTGGAAGCTGGAAAAATCAGGCGAAAAGCCATCCTTCCTGTTCGGCACCATGCACATGACCGACCCGCGCGTGACCGCGCTGCCGCCGGCCGCCAAGCGGGCCTACGACGCCGCCGGCACCATCATCATCGAAACCACCGACGTGCTCGACAAGCAGAAGATGATGGAGGCCATGCTCAAGGAGCCCGAGCTGATGATGTTCACCGACAGCACGACGCTGTCGTCGCTGTTGTCGCCGGAGGATGCGGCGGTGGTGAACAAGGGGCTCGATGCGCGCGGCATTCCGCCGGCGAGCGTCTCCAAGATGAAGCCGTGGCTGCTGTCGGCCATGGTCGCGCTGCCGGTCTGCGAGGTCGCCCGCCAGGCGGGCGGCGCGCCGGTTCTCGACGTCAAGCTGGCTGAGGACGCCAAGGCTAATGGAAAGTCGGTGGAAGGGTTGGAAACCGCCGCCGGCCAGCTCCGCGCCATGGCTTCGCTGCCGATCGCCTTTCACATCAAGGGGCTGGTTGAAACCTTGAAGCTCGGCGACAAGATAAACGACATCAACGAGACCATGATCGTGCTCTACCAGCGCGGCGACACCGGCACGTTCTGGCCACTCCTGCGGTCAATGTCCCCAGGCGAAGGGGACGACGCTGCAGGGTACGCCGCCTTCGAGCAGGCCATGATCACCGACCGCAACAAGGTGATGGTCGACCATGCCCAGCCGATCCTGGCCAAGGGCAACGCCTTCATGGCGGTCGGCGCCCTGCATCTTCCCGGCCCCGAAGGCCTGGTGGAGGATTTTCGCAAAGCCGGCTATACTGTCACTGCCGTCGACTGATCTGCGCGGCTCCTTGCCTGCCGAATCACGCAAGGCTCGGTTGTGTCTGGGTCCGCAGCTGATTCGCGGTCCGAAGACCAGTTGGCCCTATTCTTGGCGAAAAAGTACAGGTAAGCTCAGTTTTGCTCACTCGCGATTGATTTTGCGGGGGAAATACAGGCCACCGACCGGTTGCAAATCAGAATTTTCCTGCGTTCGGCGATTTCCAGGCCTAGTATGAAACCCGTTCAACGGTTGCGCGTTGATGGGTGTTGTTTGATGCTTTTCATCCACGGAGGACACTTTTATGTCGAACCCTAACGACCCGGGCCCGGCGCCCAAATCGGGCGGTGGCAGCGGCTGGCTGATTGCGCTGGTCGTCGTCATCCTTGCGATTGTCGCGTACTATGTTTTTGGAAGAAGCGGCGAGCATCCGGCACCCGCCGAGCCGCCGGCAGCCAGCACACCGGCACCTGCGCCTGCACCGGCTGAGCCGATGAAGCCCGCCGAACCGGCTCCCGCGCCAGCCCCGGCGCCCGCACCTGCGCCTGAGCCCGCTCCGGCACCAGCCCCGGCTCCCGCGCCTGCTCCGGCTCCCGCACCGGCCCAGTAATCAGGCCACTGAATTGAATAACGAACGGCCCGCTGCGAAGCGGGCCGTTTTGTTTTGGGGCCTGTTATTGGCGAGGGTAGCGATCCTTCACCGCCGACGTGCCGCAAACTTCCCTGTCGAAATCAGATATGGATCGGCTTGAAGAACGTGGCCAGCGCCGCTTCCTTGACCGCTTCCGACATTGTCGGGTGCGCGTGGCAGGTGCGGGCGAGGTCTTCGGACGAGCCGCCGAACTCCATCAGTACCGCAGCCTCATGGATCATCTCGCCGGCGCCGAAGCCGACAATGTGGACGCCGAGCACGCGGTCACTGACCTTGTCGGCGAGGATCTTCACGAAGCCGTCGGTGTGCAGCATGGCGCGCGCGCGGCCGTTGGCGGTGAACGGGAATTTGCCGATCTTGTAATCGATGCCGGCCTTCTTCAGCTCCTCCTCGGTCTTGCCGACCGAAGCGATTTCCGGGCTGGTGTAGACGACGCTCGGGATGACGTCGTAGTTCACATGACCGGCCTGGCCGGCAATGGTCTCGGCCACCGCCACGCCTTCGTCCTCGGCCTTGTGCGCCAGCATCGGTCCGGCGATGACATCGCCAATGGCGTAGATGCCGGCCACATTGGTCCGCAGATGGCCATCAGTCTTGACCCGGCCGCGCTCATCGACCTCGACGCCGGCCTCCTTCAGCCCGAGACTGTCGGAATAGGCCCGGCGTCCGGTCGAGATCAGCACCGCATCGGCCTCGATGGTCTCGGCCGCACCGCCGTTGACCGGCTCGAAGGTAACCGTCGCACCCTTCTTGACCTTGGTCACGCCTGTCACCTTGGCACCGAGCTTGAACTCGAACCCTTGTTTGGACAGCAGGCGCTGGAACTGCTTGGACACCTCACCGTCCATGCCGCCCAGGATGGTGTCAAGGAACTCGACCACAGTGACCTTGGCGCCGAGCCGCGCCCAGACCGAGCCGAGCTCCAGCCCGATGACGCCGCCGCCGACCACCACCAGATGGCCAGGCACTTTCTCCAGCGACAGCGCGCCGGTCGACGACAGGATCACCTTCTCGTCGATGTCGACCTTGACGCCGGGAATGCCGGCGACATCCGAGCCAGTGGCAATGACGACGTTTTTCGTCTCGATCTCCTCGACCTTGCCGTCCTCAGCCGTCACCGAGACCTTGCCAGCGGCGACCACCTTGCCGGTGCCGCGGAAGGAGTCGATCTTGTTCTTCTTGAACAGGAAGGCGACGCCGTTGACGTTGGCCGAAACGGTCGCATCCTTGTGCGCCATCATCTTCTTCAGATTAAGCTTTGGCGTTACCTCGACGCCGAGCGTGTCGAAGGAATGGCTTGCCTCGGCGAAGATCTCGGAAGCATGCAGCAGCGCCTTGGACGGGATGCAGCCGATGTTGAGGCAGGTGCCGCCGAAGGTGGCGTTCTTCTCGACCACCGCGACCTTCAGCCCGAGCTGCGCCGCCTTGATGGCGCAGACATAGCCGCCCGGTCCCGACCCGATGATAACGACGTCATAAGCCATGATGGGTTGTCCTTCTTGCCTAGAGCATGATGCCGAAAAGTGTGAAGCGGTTTTCGGAGACCATCATGCTCTATCCCTTTGATTTGTGGCCTTCAGCGGCCGCCGCTCACATTCAGGATCGCGCCCGTCGTATAGGACGCTTCATCCGACAAAAGATAGAGAACCGCATGCGCGACTTCATTCGCCGTGCCGGCGCGTTTCATCGGCAGCATGTCGCGGAACCGCTCGACCCGGTCCGGCTGGCCGCCGGAGGCGTGGATCTCGGTGTCGATGATGCCTGGCCGGATCGCATTGACACGCACGCCTTCAGTCGCGACTTCGCGCGCCAGCCCGAGCGTGAAGGTGTCGATCGCCGCCTTGGACGCGGCATAGTCGACATATTCGCCGGGCGAGCCGTGTATCGACGCCGCCGACGAAATGTTGACGATGGCGCCGCCCTGGCCGCCATTCTTGCTCGACATGCGCCTGACCGCTTCGCGGGCGCACAGAAACGAGCCGATGACATTGATGCGCATCATGCGCTCCAGCCGCGCCAGGCTCATCTCGTCGACACGCGCCTTGACGTCGACGACGCCGGCATTGTTGACGAGGCCATCGAGCCTGCCGAAGCGGTGGTCGACCGCCTCGAACATTGCCACGATGTCGCCTTCGTTGCCGACGTCACCCTTGACCGCAAAGGCGTCACCGCCCATCGCCTCGACTTCGGCAACCAGCGCCTTGGCGGCGGCCTCGTTCGCGGCATAGTTGACCGCGACGCGGTAGCCGGCCTTCGCCGCAAGCCGGCAGGTGGCCGCACCAATGCCGCGGCTGCCGCCGGTGACCAGAAGCACCTTTTTAGCCGCGCTCATTCCTGGCAGCCTTTCAGCAAAAACACGTCCCACGGCAGTTTCGAGAAACCGTTGACGCCGAAGGCCGACGACATTTGCAGCGATGGTCCGAGATCGGGAAAAATCAGGCTCTGCGGCGCGTCCGTGCCCTCCGCCGCCAACAGGGCGATGTTGCCCTTGTCGTCGGCGCTGTAGACGACGCCCTGCCACACCGTGCAGGCGGCGAGCTCGTCACCGGTGACGTCGCCGGTCGGGCATTTGTACATCAGCGAGCCGTGCGGCCGCGAAACACCTGATGTCCACATGACGATGCCGTCGAGCACGACGCCCTTGTCGAGCACCATCTTGAAGGAGTTGGTGACGGTGGCCGCATCCATCGTCGGCCGAAAATCGATGCCGGCCTCGCTCTCGGCCTCGCCATAGACGGCGAGCGCCAGCGGGCAGGCCGGATAGGCGGCCGCCGGGATCATTGCCACGCCGACCGCTATCGATGCGGTCGACAGGCTTTCGGACAAGAAAGAACGGATTGTCACTGCTATCCGCCTTGAACAGCTTGATCGAGGATGAAGACGGTCGAAAGAAAATAGTCTATCTCGAATGCAACGTTTTCGTTCCTGTCGACCGGAATCGCGTTCGCCTCGTATTTGAGGGTCAAGATGCGAGAACTCTCCGCCAGCTCAACATAGACGTCGCGTTCGCGGCCACCGCCGATTGCCCACTTGAATTCGCTCTTGTTCAGGAACTGCAGTGCCTTGGGCAAGGTATGTATGGCTATCGGCTTGGTGCCTGCAAAAGTCACGGGATGCCGGCCAACATCGACGTCCAGATGGCCATGCCAAGTCGCCATCATTCCACCCGGTTGCATCCTTCCGAAAACAGGCTCGATGCTGATCGAACGCAAGCGAAAATCGGGGCTGAAGAAGAATTCGCAATTCGTGCCATATATGCACCAAGCGGATCCGGTATCCCCGTGGCGAAAATGATTGTCCGCCCGCACATCCTCCGGATCGATCAAGCCTCGAATCGTTTCACGGCTGCTTTTGCCAAGCTCGACAGGCCCCGCCCGGCCTGTCGCAACAAGCTCGAACAGATCGATTGGCTCGGCAGTTTCAGCCACCGAACCGATCCTAGAGGTCGAGCACCAGCCGTTCCGGATCTTCCAGGCTGTCCTTGACGCGGACCAGGAAGGTCACCGCTTCCTTGCCGTCGACGATGCGGTGATCGTAGGAGAGCGCCAGATACATCATCGGCCGGATCACGATCTGGCCGCCGACCACGACGGGCCGGTCCTGGATCTTGTGCATGCCCAGAATGCCCGACTGCG
This sequence comes from Mesorhizobium sp. CNPSo 4684, assembly GCF_057784315.1. Taxonomy (NCBI): domain Bacteria; kingdom Pseudomonadati; phylum Pseudomonadota; class Alphaproteobacteria; order Hyphomicrobiales; family Phyllobacteriaceae; genus Mesorhizobium; species Mesorhizobium sp. CNPSo 4684. The sequence continues at coordinate 49,077 of NZ_JBWLUX010000026.1, forward strand.
GCGCATTGAGGATCGGCGTCGACATTAGCGAGCCGTAAACGCCGCCATTGGAGATCGTGAATGTCCCGCCCTGCATGTCGGCGACCGACAGCTTGCCGTCACGCGCGGCAATGCCCAGCCGGCCGATGTCCTTTTCGATCTCGGCGATCGACATCTGATCGGCATTGCGCACCACCGGCACGACGAGGCCCTTTTCGGTGCCGACGGCAACGCCGATATGGGCATAGTTCTTGAAGATGATGTCGGTGCCGTCGATCTCGGCATTGACCGAGGGGATCTCCTTCAAGGCATGGGTGACCGCCTTGGTGAAGAAGCCCATGAAGCCGAGCTTCACGCCATGCTTCTTCTCGAAGATGTCCTTGTACTTGGTCCTGAGGGCCATCACCGCTGACATGTCGACCTCGTTGAAGGTGGTCAGCATGGCGGCGGTCGACTGCGCTTCCTTCAGCCGGCGCGCGATGGTCTGGCGCAGCTTGGTCATGCGCACGCGTTCTTCACGCGAGGCATCGTCACCGGAGGACGGCGCGCGCACCACGACGGGCGCCGGTGCGGCTCTCGGCGTTTCGGCCGGCTGCGACGGCGCGCCCCGGGCGATGGCGTCGAGCACATCACCCTTCAGCACCTGGCCGCGCTTGCCCGAGCCGGACACCTGATCGACCGACAGATTGGCCTCGGCGATCAGCTTTGCGGCAGCCGGGGCCGGCGGCATAGAGCGCGGCTCGACCGCGCCGGCATCACCGGCGATCTTGGCAGTCTCGGCCGCGGCCTGCTTGGTGGTATGGGCCGCGTCGGGGCTCGACGCTTGCGAGACGGCTTGCGGCTTGGCCTCCTGCTTGTTTGCAGGTGCGGCGGCGGCTCCGCCGGCCGAGATCGACCCCAGCAGCGCGCCGACGCCGACGGTCTCACCTTCCTTGGCGGTGATCTCGCCCAGCGTGCCGGCAGCAGCGGCGGGCACTTCCACTGTCACCTTGTCGGTTTCGAGCTCGACCAGCGGCTCGTCGACGGCAATGGCATCGCCGACCTTCTTGAACCATTTGCCGATGGTCGCCTCGGTGACGGATTCGCCGAGAGTGGGAACGCGGATTTCGGTAGCCATTGTGCCTGTCCGTTTCTTCTCTGTCTGTTCTGTGTGCCGAATTCTATTCGCCCAATGCTGCTTTACTCACCGAGCGCGTCTTCGAGCAGGGCGGCGAGCTGCGCCAGATGCTTCGACATCAACCCGGTCGCCGGCGATGCCGCCGCCGGACGTCCGGTGTAGCGCACCCGCTGATGCTTGGCGTCGATATGCGCCAGCACCCATTCCAGATACGGATCGATGAATGACCAGGCGCCCATGTTCTTCGGCTCTTCCTGGCACCACACCATCTCGGCGTTGCGGAAACGCGACAGTTCGGTGATCAGCGCCTTGGCCGGGAACGGATAGAGCTGTTCGACGCGCAGCAGATAGATGTCGTTGATGCCGCGCTTCTCGCGCTCCTCATAGAGGTCGTAATAGACCTTGCCCGAGCACAGCACGACGCGGCGGATCTTGGAATCCTTGACCAGCTTGATCGCCTGGTTCTGCAATAGCTGGGCGTCGTCCCACAGCAGCCGGTGGAACGAGCTTTCGCCCGAAATCTCCGGCAACGTCGACACTGCCCGCTTGTGGCGCAGCAGCGACTTCGGCGTCATCAGGATCAGCGGCTTGCGGAAGTCGCGCTTCAGCTGCCGGCGCAATATGTGGAAGTAGTTGGCCGGCGTCGTGCAGTTGGCGACTTGCATATTGTCTTCGGCACAAAGCTGCAGGAAGCGTTCGAGACGCGCCGAGGAATGTTCCGGACCCTGGCCCTCATAGCCATGCGGCAGCAGGCAGACGAGGCCCGACATGCGCAGCCACTTGCGCTCGCCGCTGGAGATGAACTGGTCGAACACCACCTGGGCGCCGTTGGCGAAATCGCCGAACTGCGCTTCCCACAAGGTCAGCGCCTTCGGCTCGGCCAGGCTGTAGCCATATTCGAAGCCCAGCACCGCCTCTTCCGACAGCATCGAGTTGATGACTTCGTAGCCGGCCTGCGCCGCCGACAGATTGTTGAGCGGGATGTAGCGGGTCTCGTCGCGCTGGTCGTAGAGCACCGAATGGCGCTGCGAGAAGGTGCCGCGCTCGGAATCCTGGCCCGACAGACGGATCGGATTGCCGTCGAGGAGGATGGCGCCGAAAGCCAGCGCCTCGGCCGTCGACCAGTCGATGCCTTCGCCGGATTCGATCGCCTGGCGGCGGTTCTCGAGGAAGCGGATAATGGTCTTGTGTGCCTCGAAACCCTTCGGCACCTCGGTCAGCTTCTTGCCGATCTCCTTCAGCACCTTGACCGGCACGGCGGTCTTGCCGCGGCGCTGTTCGTCCTGGTTGTCGGCGGTGCGCAGGCCTGACCAGGCGCCATCCAGCCAGTCGGCCTTGTTTGGCTTGTAGTGCTGGCCGACTTCCCATTCGGATTCCAGATGCGCGCGCCAGTCGGCCTTCATCTTGTCGAGCTCGGCCTGGGTGATATGGCCTTCGGCGATCAGCCGGTCGCCATAGATCTGCACCGTCGTCTTGTGGTTGCGGATGTTGGCGTACATGATCGGCTGGGTGAAGGCCGGCTCATCGCCCTCATTGTGGCCGAAGCGGCGGTAGCAGAACATGTCCACCACCACCGGCTTGTGGAACTTCATGCGGAATTCGATCGCCACCTTGGCGGCATGGACCGTGGCTTCCGGATCGTCGCCATTGACGTGGAAGATCGGCGCCTCGATCATCTTGGCGACGTCGGACGGGTAGGGCGACGAGCGCGAGAAGCGCGGATTGGTGGTGAAGCCGATCTGGTTGTTGATGATGAAGTGCAGCGTGCCGGCGACGCGATGGCCGCGCAGGCCCGACAGGCCGAGGATTTCGGCAATCACGCCCTGGCCGGCGAAGGCGGCGTCGCCATGCAGAAGCAGCGGCAGCACCTTGGCGCGTTCTTCCAGCGGGACGATCTCCTCGCGGCTGCGGCCAAACAGATAGTCCTGCTTGGCGCGCGCCTTGCCCATCACCACCGGATCGACGATTTCCAGATGCGAAGGGTTGGCGGTCAGCGACAGGTGCACCTTGTTGCCGTCGAACTCGCGGTCCGACGAGGCGCCGAGATGGTACTTGACGTCGCCCGAGCCCTCGACCTCGTCGGGAGCGGCCGAGCCGCCCTTGAACTCGTGGAAGATGGCGCGGTGCGGCTTGGCCATCACCTGGGAGAGCACGTTGAGCCGGCCGCGATGCGCCATGCCGAGCACGATCTCCTTCATGCCGAGCTGGCCGCCGCGCTTGATGATCTGCTCCAGCGCCGGGATCAGCCCCTCACTGCCATCGAGGCCGAAGCGCTTGGTGCCCTTGTACTTGACGTCGATAAACTGCTCGAAGCCTTCGGCCTCGACCAGCTTCTGCAGGATCGCCTTCTTGCCGGTGGCGGTGAAGGAGATCTCCTTGTCGGTGCCTTCGATGCGGGCCTGGATCCAGGCCTTTTCCTCGGGATCGGAGATGTGCATGAACTCGACGCCAAGCGTCGAGCAATAGGTGCGGGTGAGAATCTCCAGCATCTGCCGGATGGTGCCGAATTCGAGGCCGAGCACATTGTCGAGGAAGATCGGCCGGTCGTAGTCGGCAGCGGTAAAACCGTAATTCTCCGGCGATAGCTCGTTATAGTCCTCGAGCGGCTTGGCGATGCCGAGCGGGTCGAGATTGGCGTGCAGATGGCCGCGCATGCGGTAGGCGCGGATCATCATGATGGCGCGCACGGAATCGCGCGTCGCCTGATGCACGTCGGCATCCGACAGCACCACGCCGTTGGTGACCGCCCTGTCCTTGACCTTCTTTTCAACTGTCCTCTCGACCAGGCCCCAATTGCCGTCGAGCGCCGACACCAGTTCGCCATTGGCCTGCAGCGGCCAGGAAGGCCTTGCCCAGGAGGCGCCCTTGGCGTTCTTGCGCACATCGCCGGCGTCGTCCTTCAGTGCCGCGAAGAAGTCCTGCCATTCGGGGTTTACCGACTCCGGATCGTCCTCATAGGACGCGTAGAGCGCGTCGATGTAGTCGGCATTGCCGCCATAGAGGAATGAGGTGAGTGAAAACTGGTCGTTGGCCTGATCTTGTCTTGCCATTTTGTCTGCGGAGCCTGGCTCCGTCTCCTTTGTTGGAGGGGAGTAGGGCAGTAGGGGAATAGGGCAGTAAGGAAAGCGAGCCGCGCTCGTCCCGTCTGTCTTATTCCCCTACTGCCATACTGCCCTACTCCCTTACTGCCTTTAGCCCTTGATCGCCTCGACCAGGGTCGTGCCCAGCCGTGCCGGTGACGGCGATACTTTGATGCCGGCCGATTCCATTGCCGCGATCTTGTCTTCCGCGCCGCCCTTGCCGCCGGAGATGACCGCGCCCGCATGGCCCATGGTGCGGCCGGCCGGCGCGGTGCGCCCGGCAATGAAGCCCGCCATCGGTTTCTTGCGGCCGCGCTTGGCCTCGTCCTTGAGGAACTGCGCGGCGTCTTCCTCGGCCGAACCGCCGATCTCGCCGATCATGATGATCGACTTGGTCTCGTCGTCGGCGAGGAACATCTCCAGCACATCGATGAACTCCGTGCCTTTGACGGGGTCGCCGCCAATGCCGACAGCGGTGGTCTGGCCGAGGCCGACATTGGTGGTCTGGAAGACCGCCTCATAGGTAAGCGTTCCCGAGCGCGAAACAACGCCGACCGAGCCCTTGCGGAAGATGTTTCCGGGCATGATGCCGATCTTGCATTCGTCGGGGGTGAGCACGCCCGGGCAGTTCGGCCCGATCAGCCGCGAGGTCGAGCGGTCGAGCCGCGCCTTGACCCTGACCATGTCCATCACCGGAATGCCTTCGGTGATGCAGACGATCAGCGGGATCTCGGCTTCGATCGCTTCCAGGATCGCTTCGGCAGCACCCGCCGGCGGCACATAGACGACCGAGGCATTGGCGCCGGTCTTGGCCTTGCCCTCGGCAACGCTGGCAAAGATCGGCAGGCTTTCGCCCTTGGCGCCGGTCCAGGTCTCGCCACCCTTCTTGGGATGGATGCCGCCCACCATCTTGGTGCCGTGATAGGCCAGCGCCTGTTCGGTGTGGAACGTGCCGGTCTTGCCGGTCAGGCCCTGAACCAGCACCTTGGTGTTCTTGTCGATGAGAATGGACATCGGAGCCCTTTTTCTAAAAGTTGATCGAGGAAGGCGAGACGCGCCGGTAGACGCCGCTCACCATGTCTTGCCAGCTGTCGCTGCCGGCAGGTTTGAAATGCAGTCGCATGCGGTAGGCATCGGCATCATCGAAGATATAGGTCACCCGAGCTGAGCCGCGGGGTGACGACCGCTCCAGAGTGAGCTCTGAGCCGTTCCATGTGCCCGTGGCCGGAGATGCCGGCACAAAGCCCATCGAATCGAACTGGTGCATGGTGACGAGGCTGTTTGGCTGGTCGAAGCCGAACACGCTGTGCGACCCGAATGAGACCGTGCCGTCGCGGCGCTGGCGATAGCGCTGCACCACGAACAGCCCGCCGAACTGCGCCTCCGCCAGCACGTCCGAAGTGGCCGCGCCGCCATCGGCCCATTGCGTTTCTGCGACCTCTTCCTCGCCGCGCCACGCACCGACCAGCGCCTGCAGGCGCTGGTGATCGGCCGAGAGCGAGGAGAAGGGTGACGCGTTCATGGTCAGAGCCGCTTCAGGTCGGTGACGGTGAGGGCGCTCTTGGCGTTGCCGGTGTTGAGCGTCGTTGCCGGCTCGAACATCAGCACCACCGGCTCCGCGGTCAGCGACCGTGGCCGATGCTCGACGCCCTTCGGCACGACGATGAAATCGCCCTCGCCGAGCTCGACCGGTCCGTCGCGGAAATCGATGGCAATGCGCCCGCGCAACACGAGGAAGGCCTCGTCCTCATGCTCATGCGCATGCCAGTCGAAGGTCTCACCAAACTTGGCGACCTTGGCCTGGCTGTCATTGACGTCGCCGGCAATATGCGGATCGAAGACCTTCTTGATCTTCTGATCCGCCGCCTCGACCAGGTTTATCTTGCGCGGAGGCATCCGCTCAGCCCTTCACCGCTGCCACGATCTTCTTGGCTGCGTCGTCGAGGTCATCGGCCGACACGACATTCAAGCCGCTGTCGTTGATGATCTTCTTGCCGAGCTCGGCATTGGTGCCTTCGAGGCGCACCACCAGCGGCACTTGCAGGCCGACTTCCTTGACCGCGGCAATCACGCCCTCGGCAATGATGTCGCACTTCATGATGCCGCCGAAGATGTTGATCAGGATGCCTTTGACGGCCGGGTCCTTGGTGATGATCTTGAACGCCGCCGTCACCTTCTCCTTCGACGCGCCGCCGCCGACATCGAGGAAGTTGGCGGGCTCGGCGCCGTAGAGCTTGATGATGTCCATCGTCGCCATGGCAAGGCCTGCGCCGTTGACCATGCAGCCGATATTGCCGTCGAGCGCGACATAGGCGAGGTCGTATTTCGACGCCTCGATCTCCTTCTCGTCCTCTTCGGTGGTGTCGCGCAGTTCCATCAGCTCGGGGTGGCGAAACAGCGCGTTGTTGTCGAACGACACTTTGGCGTCGAGCACGCGCAGCCGGCCGTTCTTCATCACGATCAGCGGATTGACCTCGAGCAGGCTCATGTCCTTTTCGACAAAGGCCTTGTAGAGGATCGGGAACAGCGTTGCGGCATCCTTGGCGGCGTCGCCAGTGAGCCCCAGCGCTTCCACCAATATGTCGACGTCGATGGTCGTCACGCCTGCCAGCGGGTCGATGGCGCGGGTGATGATCTTTTCCGGGGTGTCGTGGGCGACGCCTTCAATGTCCATGCCGCCTTCGGTCGAGACGACGAAGGCGATGCGGCCAACCGCGCGGTCGACCAGGATCGACAGATAAAGCTCGCGCTCGATGTCGGCGCCGTCCTCGATGTACAGCCGATTGACCTGCTTGCCGGCCGGTCCCGTCTGCTTGGTCACCAGCGTGTGGCCAAGCATCTCATTGGCATTGGCGACGACATCGGCCACCGACTTGGCCAGCCGCACACCGCCCTTGGCGTCCGGGCCAAGCTCCTTGAACTTGCCCTTGCCGCGGCCGCCGGCATGGATCTGGCTCTTCACCACATAGAGTGGGCCGGGCAGCGCTTGTGCCGCGGCTTCCGCCTCGCTCGCCTTGAACACCGGCACGCCTTCGGCCACCGGCGCGCCAAAGCTCTTCAGCAGCGCCTTGCCTTGATATTCATGGATGTTCATCTGAATGGTCTCCGGGGATCACTTCGAGGCGAGATGCGGGGCGATCTTGACGCAGGCCTCGGTCAGGCCCTGCACCGTCGCCACCGAGGCGTCGAACATCTTCTGCTCGCTCTTGTTGAGGTCGATCTCGATGATGCGCTCGACGCCGCCGGCGCCGATCACCACGGGAACGCCGACATAGGTGCCCTTAACGCCATACTGGCCCGAGAGATGCGCAGCACAAGGCAGCACGCGCTTCTTGTCCTTGAGATAGGATTCGGCCATCGAGATCGCGGAAGCCGCCGGCGCGTAGAAGGCCGAGCCGGTCTTCAAGAGGCCGACGATCTCGGCGCCGCCGTCGCGGGTGCGCTGGACGATCTGGTCGAGCTTTTCCTTCGAGGTCCAGCCCATCTTGATGAGGTCGGGCAGCGGAATGCCCGACACCGTCGAATAGCGGATCATCGGCACCATGGAATCGCCGTGGCCGCCGAGCACGAAGGCGGTGACGTCTTCGACCGAGACCTTGAACTCTTCGGCGAGGAAATAGCGGAAGCGCGCGCTGTCGAGCACGCCGGCCATGCCGACCACATGCGTCTTGGGCAGGCCGGAGAACTTCTGCAGCGCCCAGACCATGGCGTCGAGCGGGTTGGTGATGCAGATGACGAAGGCCTTCGGCGCGTATTTCTTCAGGCCGGCACCGACCTGTTCCATGACCTTGAGGTTGATGCCGAGCAGATCGTCGCGGCTCATGCCCGGCTTGCGCGGCACGCCGGCGGTGACGATGCAGACGTCGGCGCCCTCGATGCCGGCATAGTCATTGACGCCGGTCAGCCGGGAATCGAAGCCGTCGACCGGCGAAGACTGCGCGATATCGAGCCCCTTGCCTTGCGGAATGCCCTCGGCAATATCGAACAGCACCACGTCGCCGAGGTCCTTGAGGCCGATCATGTGAGCCAGCGTGCCGCCGATCATGCCGGAGCCGATGAGCGCTATCTTGTTGCGTGCCATGTGAGGAAATTTTCCCTTTGTCTGTGACGACGCCCAGATCTGTGGCGATCTGGTTGACGGCGTCGAGGAAGAGGCCGGAAGGCTGCGGGATCCGCGAGATTTCGCCGCATCCAGTAGCCCTGGTGGAAAATATATTCAATCGATTATTTTCGAGTGAATAATTTCAATCGGTTAGAAACATCGGGATTTACGTAAACGTCAAAGTTTGTAAACCGACTTGAGAGGTTTTACACAATGAACGTGGAAATCAGAAGACTATATGCCGGCGATGACGCCCTTGTGAAGCGGATCGCCGAAGACGTGTTCGACGAGCCGGTGCGCGCCGACAGGCTTGCCGCCTATCTTGCCGCACCAGGCCATTTCATGATTGTGGCACTGTCCGAAAATGTCGTCGTCGGCCAGTGCGCCGCCGTCATCCACCGCCACCCCGACAAAGCCAGCGAACTCTACATCGACGAGGTCGGCGTGTCCCCGGCCTTCCAGCGCCAGGGCATCGCCCGAAAGATGCTGGATGCGATGTTCATGATCGGGCGCGAACAGGGCTGTGAAGAGGCATGGGTCGGCACCGAGCCGGACAATGTTGCGGCGCGCTCGCTTTATGAGTCGCGCGGTGCAGTAGCCGAGCCATTCGTGATGTATGTCTACAGGCTCTAGAATGCCGCCACGACAACAGGGAGGTTAGCCATGACTGAGACAGAACCGCTCATTCTGCGTCGCTGGTCGTCCGTCATCCGTACACAGGATCGCGTTGCCTATGCCGCCTACGTCGAGAGGACGGGAGGCCTCGACTACGCGGCTACGGCCGGCAATCGCGGTTTCCAGATGCTTATGCGCGATCGCGACGATGACTCGACGGAGATCGTCACATTGAGCTGGTGGTCATCAATGGACGCCGTGCGAAGCTTTGCCGGGGATGCACCCGAACTGGCCCGCTACTATCCCGAAGACGATCGCTACCTTCTGGAAAAGCCCGAATTCGTCGACCACTACACGGTTGTTGCCGGAACCTTGCCGCCCCATTTGAAGGCTTAGGCCATCGCGACCGGAGGCTCGCTATGCCTGCCTTCGGGCTTCTGCGCCTTCTGCCGTTCCGCCCAGTCTTCCAGCCAGTCGCGGCTTTGCATCTCGATCAGCCGTGAGGCGGTGCGTTCGAATTCGAACACCTCGACGCCGCGCTTGGCCGTATAAAGCTCAGACGGCGCGGCCTCGGCGCTGACAACCAGCCGCGTGTGGTGATCGTAGAGCGTATCGATCAACAGGATGAAGCGTTTGGCCTCGTTGCGCCTGCCTTCGCCGAGCACCGGCACGCGATCGATGAAGATGGTTGAGAAGCGGCCGGCAATGGCCAGGAAATCGCGGGCGCCAAGCGGCTTTTCGCAGAGATCGGCGAAGGAAAACCGCGCCGTGTCGCCCGCAGCGGCCGGCACCACCACCTGCCTGCCCTTCACCGCCAGGGTGGTCTCGACGACGGGCGCGCCGCGTGTCATCGCCTGCCAGGCCTCGTCCAGCATACGGTCGGCCTCGGCATCCGCCGGGGTGACATAGACAGGCGTGCGCGCCAGTTTTTCCAGCCGGTAGTCCTTGTCGGCATCGAGTGTCAGCACCTGGGCGTGACGCTCGAGAATGCTGATGAAGGGCAGGAAGAGCTGGCGGTTCAGCCCGTCGCGATAGAGGTTTTCGGGCGCGACATTGGAGGTGGCGACCAGCACCACGCCGTTGGCAAACAGCGCCGAAAATAGCCGCGACAGGATCATCGCATCGGCAATGTCGGTGACCGAAAACTCGTCGAAGCACAGCACCCAGGCCTGTTCGGCAAGCTGGAGCGCGACCGGCGGGATCGGATCGTCCTCCTTGGCGTCGCCATTCTTGCGCGCCTGCCGGTGCTTCTGGATGCGGTCCTGCACATCGGCCATGAAGTCGTTGAAATGGACACGGCGCTTGCGGCGGACCGGCAGCAGTTCGAAGAACAAGTCCATCAGCATGGTCTTGCCGCGGCCGACGCCACCATGGATGTAGAGGCCCTTGACGACCTCGCGCGTCTCGCGCTTGCGGGCAAACAGCCAGCCGAGCGCACTCGACTTCTGCGCCAGCCGCTTGACCGAGATCTCATCGGTCAGCCGGTCGAGTGCGGCTGCGATGCGCTCCTGCGCCGGATCGCGTTCGACAGCGCCGGTGTCGACCAGATGGTCGTAGCGCTGCCTGACGGTCGCATGGGTCAGGAGGCCGTCACGCAGATGCATCGGTCACGTCGCTGTCTAGGGATAGGCAGCTTATCTTGTAAGCGAAATCGGCAAGCCGGTGGAAGTCTGGCCGTCGAATTTCGAACCGCCCGACGAATAGAGCCGCGCCAGGGTGCCGCCATTCTCGTCATAGAGCGTCAGCTGCTTGCCGGCGACGTTCCACGACTTGATGCCGTCGATGGGTGCGGGGCAATGCAACGGTCCGGCGCGATAGCCAGCGCCGAATTTGGTCTGTGGCGTCGCCACCTTGCAGCTCTGTCCGGACACGCTGGCGTTCCAGACGCCGGCGACGCTGGCCGCGGTGAGGTCGGTTGCGCCCGCAGGCGCCGATCCATCCGGCGGCAGCGAGGCGACCTGAGTGCCGGCCGGCGCCGTCGGGAATTGCGATGGGTCGGTAGTGCCCGGCGCTGCCGGCGGCGGCAGCTGGCTTCCGCTCACCGTACCGGCGGGCGCGGGCTGCAGCGGCGCCGGCTGCTGGTCATCCATCGATGAAAAACGCGAGGTCGAACAGCCGCTTGCAAACAGCGCTGCCAGCGATACGGCCACCAGGCCGCTTCTTGAAAATGTCATGTCAACCTCCGTCGGATCCGGCTGGGGGGAAGCCGTCCGCACACTCTCACCCTCACCAAGATGGAGAAGGTGGCGAAATTTCAACCCGATATGGTTAAAATAGGGTTTGCAGCAAGAATTGTTGCAAATTTATCGCAAAATGGCTGGCGGACGAGGGCGTGCCTTGGCTCTAGCGCGGTTCTAACCGGTAGATTGCTTGCGATAGCGGCACCTGCTTGCGCCGGAGGCCCTCGTCCCTATCTAGCAAGGACAGAAACCTGCCGGAGCCGAAACCGTGGCCGCGAGAAAGAGAGCCGCCAACCGCTATTACAGCGGCCCGCCCAGCGACCATTTCGACGGTACTCTCTTCTTCAATCCCGACGGCCAGATGCCCGGCCGCTTCACAGATCTGCTCAAATGGCAGCTGAGCGGCGAGCGTTCGAAATGGCCGGCAGCCAATCCGAGTCCATTTGAACCAACGGAGCCGGCGGCGCGCATCGACAGCGACGGGCTGCGCCTGACCATGGTCGGCCACTCCACACTGCTGATCCAGACCGGTGGCCTCAACATCCTCACCGACCCGGTGTGGTCGCCGCGCGTGTCGCCGCTCTCCTTTGCCGGACCTAGGCGCGTCAACGCGCCGGGCATCGCGTTTTCCCGCCTGCCGCCGATCGACCTGGTGCTGGTCAGCCACAACCATTACGACCATCTCGACCTTGCCACGCTCAAGCGGCTGAAGGCGAAGCACGATCCGCTTGTGCTGACGCCGCTCGGCAATGATGCCATCATCGATAGCGCCGTGCCGGGCATGCGAACGACGGCGCATGACTGGGGCGAGCGTGTCGAGATTACCAAGGACATCGCCGTCCATGTCGAGCCGGTGCATCACTGGTCGGCGCGTGGCGCGCGCGACCGCCGCATGGCGCTGTGGGCTGGCTTCGTCGTCGAAACCCCCGCCGGAAAGATCTATTTCGCCGGCGACACCGGTTTCCATGGCGGCGCCAACTACCGGCTGATGGCCGAGAAACATGGCGGTTTCCGCCTCGCCATCCTGCCGATCGGCGCCTACGAGCCGCGCTGGTTCATGGCGCCGCAACATCAGAATCCGGAAGAAGCGGTGCAAGGCATGCAGCTGTGCAATGCGGCTCACGCCGCAGGCTGCCACTGGGGCACCTTCCATCTCACCGACGAACCGATCGACGAGCCGGTCCAAAAACTGGCCGAAGCGCTGAAGGCGAAGGGCGTGCCGCAGGAGCGGTTCCGCGCCCTGCGGCCGGGCGAAATCTGGGACGTGCCGGAGGTCTAGGGAAGGAACCCAACGGGCCAAAACGCGTTGTTTGCGCAACGCAATTTGGCCGGGAGCCTTTCCATGATCAAATGGATCATCATTCTTCTGATCGTCGCCGCCGCCGCGAGCCTGCTCGGCATGCCGGCGCTGGCGGGCGCCGCCGCCACCGGCGCGCGCATCCTCATCGGCATCGTTCTCGTCATCTTCCTGCTGATCGTGCTCGGCGTCTTTGCCGTGACCTGAGACCCGTCGCACTGGTAATTCCCGCCCGTTTCCGCCATATAGCGGCAAAACGGACAGGAACTACTGGAAGCTATGGCAGGCACGGCCCCCTTCGCCAAGATGAACGGCATCGGCAACGAGATCATCGTTGCCGACATGCGCGGCCGTGCCGATCGAGTGACGGCAGCGTCGGCTGTCGCGCTCAACGCCGATGCGGCGACCAGGTTCGACCAGATCATGGCCATCCATGACGCCCGCACGCCCGGCACCGCCTACTACATCGACATATTGAATTCCGACGGCTCGGGCGCACAGGCCTGCGGCAACGGCATGCGCTGCGTCGTCCAGGCGCTGGCCGCCGAAACCGGCCAGAAGAACTTCACCTTCGAGACCCGCGCCGGCATCCTCAACGCCGTCGAGCACGCTGACGGCACCATCTCGGTCGACATGGGCACGCCGCGCTTCGGCTGGCAGGATATTCCGCTGGCGGAAGAGTTTCGCGACACCCGCATGATCGAATTGCAGATCGGCCCGATCGACGCGCCGGTGCTGCATTCGCCTTCGGCTCTCTCGATGGGCAACCCGCACGCCATCTTCTGGGTCGATCGCGACGTCTGGTCCTACGAGCTCGAGCGTTTCGGGCCGCTGCTCGAAAACCATCCGATCTTCCCCGAGCGCGCCAACATCACAATCGCACAGGTGACGTCGCCGGAGACGATGATCATCCGCACCTGGGAGCGCGGCGCCGGCCTGACCAAGGCCTGCGGCTCGGCCGCTTGCGCAGCGGTAGTCGCCGCAGCCCGCACCCGGCGCACCGGCCGCAGCGTCACGCTGATGACGCCAGGCGGCGGCTCGCTGCATGTCGAATGGCGCGAAGACGACCACGTTATCCTGACCGGCGCTGCCGAATGGGAGTTTTCCGGCAGTTTCGATCCGTCGACCGGAAGCTGGGCTCGCGACACTGAAAGCGCGGCCTGATGTCTGGTCTTGCCAACGCAAAAGGCATAGACGTCGTCACCTTCGGCTGCCGCCTCAACACCTATGAATCCGAGGTGATGCGTCGCGAAGCCGAAAGTGCCGGCCTCGGCGCGCTCGCAGGCGGCGCCATCATCTTCAACACCTGCGCCGTCACCTCGGAAGCGGTGCGCCAGGCCAAGCAGTCGATCCGCAAGGCCCGCCGCGAAAACCCGCAGGCGCGCATCATCGTCACCGGCTGCGCGGCGCAGACCGAACCGCAGAATTTTGCCGCCATGGACGAGGTCGATCTCGTGCTCGGCAATGAGGAGAAGTTGAAGGCGAACTCCTACCGCGCGCTGCCGGATTTCGGCGTCAACGACACCGAGAAGGCGCGCGTCAACGACATTTTCTCGGTGCGCGAGACCGCTGGTCACATGGTCGACGCCATAGAGGGCCGGGCGCGTGCCTTCGTCCAGGTGCAGAATGGCTGCGACCATCGCTGCACCTTCTGCATCATCCCCTATGGCCGCGGCAATTCACGCTCGGTGCCAATGGGCGCCGTGGTCGAGCAGGTCAAAAGGCTCGCCGGCAATGGCTATGCCGAAATCGTGCTGACCGGCGTCGACATGACCAGCTTCGGCGCCGATCTGCCGGGTGCGCCGAAACTCGGCAAGCTGGTGAAGACGATCCTCAAGCAGGTGCCCGACGTGAAGCGGCTGCGGCTGTCCTCCATCGATTCGATCGAGGCCGATGACGAATTGCTTGATGCCATTGCCACCGAGCCCAGGCTGATGCCGCATCTGCACCTGTCGCTGCAGTCGGGCGACGACATGATTTTGAAGCGCATGAAGCGCCGCCATTTGCGCGACCAGTCGATCCGCTTCTGCGAGGATGTGCGCAGGCTGCGTCCCGGCATCGTCTTCGGCGCCGACATCATCGCCGGCTTTCCGACCGAGACCGAGGACATGTTCGAGAATTCGATAAAGATCGTCGAGGAATGCGGGTTGACGCATCTGCATGTCTTCCCGTTCTCGCCCCGCGAAGGCACGCCCGCCGCGCGCATGCCGCAGGTCCGCCGCGAATTGGTGAAGCAGCGCGCCGCAAGGCTGCGCGCCGCCGGCGAGGCCGCATATCGCCGCAATCTCGCTTCGCTTCCCGGAACGCGGCAGTCGATCCTGATCGAGCGCGACGGCCTAGGCCGCACCGAAGGGTTCACGCTCGCCGCCATCGCCGCCGGTGCGCCGGGCGAGATCGTCGAGGCCACCATTACCGGCCATGACGGTACGCGCCTGCTTGCGGCGCCGCTCGCTGCCCGCGCCGCCTGAGACGATTGAAGCATGGCCGGTTTTTTCAAGAAGATATTTTCGTTCGGCAAGAAGGAAGTCGTCGAGGAGCGCATCGACGAAACCGCCCCGCTGCCGCCGATCAAATGGGATGCGCTTGAAGCGCTGAAGCCGGCCGCCGAGCAGGTCGTTCCGGAGTTTTTGAAGCGCGAGGAGGCGCCAGCGCCCCACCCTCCCCTCGATGGGGAGGGTCGCCACGAAGTGGCGGGGAGGGGTGACAGCGCCGACGCCGATCACCCCCAAGCTTCGCTTGGGACCTCCTCCCCCATCGAGGGGGAGGTAAAGGCAGCGCCGGAGCCGGCGCCCGAGGAGCCGAAGCCCGAACCAGCGCCGACCATTCCGCCGGCACCGGAACCGGCCGTTCCCTCGGAGCCCGAACCTCTGCCGGCACCCGCGCCGCAAGAGGAGCCCGCGCCTACGCCGGAGACACCCGAGCCGCCGGCGCCTGAAGAGGTTCCTGCACCGCCATCCGTTCCGGAGCCCGAACCCGAGCCGAAGCCGCAGGAAGTTCCGCCCCCAGCTCCGGCCAGGCCGGAGATCGAACCGGCGCGCCCGGAACCTAAGCCAGAACCCGCGCCAGTCGAAGTTCCTGCACCTGTTGAGGTGCCGGCCGAGACGCCGGCGCCGATCGAGGTGCCACAACCGCCGGCACCTCCCGCGCAGCCAACTTCAGAGGCGAGCGCCGCCCCTCATCCGCCTGCCGGCACCTTCTCCCCGTATAGTGACGGGGAGAAGGAAGCTGAATCGAACTCCGCGGCTCCCCCTGCAAATATCGAAGAAGAAGCCGCAACACTGACGCCCCCCTCTCCCCGCCCCTTGCGGAGAGAGGGTAAGGGTGAGGGGCAGCGCGAACCTGCGAAAGGATCAGCAGCAGCGGTTGAAGCCCCCGCAGCTGAAATTGTTCCACCCATTCGCCAACCGGATCCGGTTGAGCCGCAGCCTATCCTTGCTGAAATTGCGCCCGAGCCGCAGCCCACCCCACCGCCGCCGACTCCAGGCAAGGTGACCGTCACCAAGAAAGTCGAGCAGAAGGCTGAGCCGGTCAAGGCGCCGGAACCGACGCCGCGTCGTTCGTGGTTCCAGCGCATGCGCGACGGGCTGGCGCGGTCGTCGCGCGAGCTCACCGGCAACATTGCCGGCGTCTTCACCAAGCGCAAGCTGGATGAGGACACGCTGCAGGACTTGGAGGACGTGCTGATCCGCGCCGATCTCGGTATGGAAACAGCCTTGCGCGTCACCGATGCTCTCGCTGCCAGTCGCTACGGCAAGGATGTCTCCGACGCAGATGTCCGCACCATCATGGCTGCCGAGGTCGAGAAGGTGCTGACCCATGTCGCCATGCCGCTGGAGCTCGACCTTTCGCACAAGCCGCATGTCATCCTGGTCGTCGGCGTCAACGGCACCGGCAAGACCACGACCATCGGCAAGCTGGCGGCAAAACTGACCGATGGCGGCCTGTCGGTGATGCTCGCCGCCGGCGACACGTTTCGCGCTGCAGCCATCGAGCAATTGAAGATCTGGGGTGAGCGGACGAAATCGCCGGTCATCGCCTCCAAGATCGGCGCCGATGCCGCCGGCCTTGCCTACGACGCCTTCGAACGCGCGAAAGAGGCCGGTTCCGATGTGCTGATCATCGACACCGCCGGCCGGCTTCAGAACAAGACCGAACTGATGGCCGAGCTGGAAAAGATCGTGCGCGTGCTCGGCAAGCTCGATCCGGAAGCGCCGCACACCGTGCTGCAGACGGTCGACGCCACCACCGGCCAGAATGCGCTCAACCAGGTCGAGATCTTCCGCAATGTCGCCGGCGTCAACGGCCTGGTGATGACCAAGCTGGACGGCACGGCGCGCGGCGGTATTCTGGTGGCGATCGCGGCAAAGCATAAACTGCCGGTCTATTTCATCGGCGTCGGCGAACAGGTCGATGACCTCGAACCATTCTCGGCCAGCGAATTCGCCAGGGCGATCGCGGGCGTAGCGTAACAGGCAATGATCTCGAAGAGCTGACGGCTTTTTGGACAAGATCATGCGTCAGAAGGAAATCATGAACCCTCCCATCCTCGAACGCGACCCGTCCGACCCGCAAAAGAAGAAGGAAAGCGTCAATCCGCTGCTCAAGCTGGTGCTGGAACTCGGGCCGCTGATGGTGTTCTTCTTCGCCAATGCGCGCGGCGCCTGGCTGGTCGAGAAATTTCCGGTGCTGGCCGAATTCGGCGGGCCGATCTTCGTCGCCACCGGCCTGTTCATGGCCGCGACCGCAATCGCGCTGATCGCCTCCTGGCTACTGATGCGCACCTTGCCGATCATGCCGATGGTCTCGGGCGTCGTCGTCTTCATCTTCGGCGCGCTGACGCTCTATCTGCAGGACGACGTCTTCATCAAGATGAAGCCGACCATCGTCAACACGCTGTTCGGCGGCGTGCTGCTTGGCGGCCTGTATTTCGGCCGCTCGCTGCTCGGCTATGTCTTCGATTCGGCCTTTCGCCTCGATGCCGAAGGCTGGCGCAAGCTGACCTTCCGCTGGGGCCTGTTCTTCCTGTTCCTGGCTCTTGCCAATGAAGTGGTGTGGCGGAATTTTTCGACCGACTTCTGGGTTACCTTCAAGGTCTGGGGCATCATGCCGATCACGCTGCTGTTCACCTTCAGCCAGATGCCGCTGATCCTGCGCCATTCGATCGAGGATAAGACCGAGAAGGTGGAAGAAGCAGGCAAGTAGAGCAATTCCGGGAAAAGTGTGTAGCGGTTTTCCCGGGAAAAGCGCGTAGCGCTTTCCCTTGGGAATTGCGCTGGAATTGGAGGAGAGGGGCCATGGAATTCGTCACCACAAGCGACGAGTTGAGGACAATCTACAAGACGCCGCGGCCGACCGACGCCTCGATGCGCAAGGAGCTCAGGGCACTCGACGGCCACTGCCGCTCCTTCATCGGCAAGAGCCCCTTCGTGCTGATTGGTTCTTCCGATAACGCCGGCAATGCCGACGTGACGCCGAAAGGCGACAGGCCCGGCTTCGCCCTTGTCCTCGATGACAAGACCATCGCCATCCCCGACCGGCCCGGCAACAACCGGCTCGACACGCTGGAAAACATCTTGCTCAACCCTTCGGTCGGGCTGCTGTTCCTCATCCCCGGCATGAACGAAACGCTGCGCATCAATGGCGACGCCCGCATCACCGTCGATGCGGATTTGCGTGAGCGCCTCACCGTCGACGGCAAGCAGCCGCAAAGCGTCGTCGTGGTGAGCGTCAAGGCCGCCTACATGCATTGCGCCAAGGCCTTCATGCGCTCGCAATTGTGGAAGCCGGACAGCTGGTACGACCGCGCGACGCTGCCGACGCTCGGCCAGATCCTGTCCGATCAGATGGCGCATGCCGAAACGCCCGATGATTTCGACCGCTCACTGGACGAGGCCTACAGCAAGACCCTGTGGTAGATTTCGGGCACGATTCGCCATTCCGGCCCCTTGCCCGGTTCTCCCTTGCCCGGTTTTCCCGTGATCGAACTCCTCGCTATCTCCGGCAGTCTGCGCGCTGCCTCGACCAATTCGGCGCTGCTCGTGGCGCTGGCCGCGAACGCGCCTTCGGATTGCCGCTTAGCTGTTTATGACGGGCTCGGCCTCTTGCCGATCTTCAACCCGGATGACGAAGGCGAGCGCACGCCACGCGAAGCCGCACGGCTGATCGGGGCCGTCACCAGCGCCGACGGCATTATCGTTTCCTGCCCCGAATATGCGCATGGCGTGCCGGGCGGCATGAAGAACGCGCTCGACTGGCTGGTCTCGCGCGACGCCGCCGTCGACAAGCCGGCCATGCTGGTGCACGCCTCCGCGCGCTCGCTCTACGCCCGCGCCGCGCTGGCTGAGATCATGCGGACGATGTCGTTTGCGCTCTGCGAGGAAACGTTCGAGATCGCGCTGCTGGGCAAGAAGCCGGCGGAGGTGGAGACGATCTTGGGCGAAGATGCGAACCGGCAGGCTATGCGCGACGTGGTGCAAGGGTTCGTGGATTTTATACGCGGGCGGCGGTGAGCGGCCTTCCCTTCTCCCACAAGGCGCCTACCCCTTCCGCAGCGTCTCGACATCGGTCTTGCCGACATACCAGTCGCGCGCATTGATCTCTTCGAACACCACCCAGACATCGTCGTTGCCGAGCCCGGTGGCGTCCATGATGGCCGCCGTTACCTTTCTAGCGATGTCAGCCTTCTTGCCCGCCGGATCAGCGGCGATCACTTCCTTGACGATGCGGATGTTGACGAATGGCATGACGTCCTCCCCTTGAATTGTGCCTGATATCGCGACTGGCAGACGGCTTAGGAATCCGCTCCGGCGAACCACTTGGCGGCGATTCCGGCAGCCGCAGCGCAACCGGCGTCGCGGGCATGCGCAGGAGCGCCATCAAGAGCCGCCAGAGAAGTGTTTCCAGCAGCCTCAATAGGTCTTGGCCCCGTTCACCATCAGCCGCACCATGTAAAGCGACGTCGTGCCGGCGATGTAGAGGCAGTTCAGCTTGTTGCCGCCGAACACGCAATTGGCGGTGACTTCCGGCACCTTGACCTTGCCGATCAGCGTGCCGTCGGGATCGTAGCAGTGGATGCCGTCGGCGGCGCTGGTCCAGATGCGGCCGGCCTCGTCGAGCCGGAAGCCGTCGAACAGGCCGGCCGTGCAGTCGGCGAACACCTTGCCGCCCGACACTTTCTTGCCGCCCTTGCCGATGTTGAAGACCCGCATATGCGCCGGGTTTTGTGCGCCATGGGTGCGGCCGGTGTCGACGACATAGAGCTGGCTTTCATCGAGCGAGAAGGCAAGCCCGTTCGGCCGGACCATGTCGGTGATGACAGCCTCGACCTCGCCGCTGTCGGGATCGACCCGGTAGACGTAGCAGGCGCCGATTTCGCTCTCGGCCTTGTCGCCCTCATAGTCAGTGTCGATGCCGTAGCTCGGATCAGTGAACCAGATCGAGCCGTCGGAGCGCACCACGACGTCATTTGGCGAATTCAGCCGCTTGCCTTTCCATTTGGCCGCGATGGTGGTGATCGAGCCGTCATACTCGGTGCGGCTGACGCGGCGGCCCGAATGCTCGCACGTCACCAGCCGGCCCTGGCGGTCGACGGTGTTGCCATTGGAATTGCCGGAGGGCTGACGGAACACGCTGACATTGCCGTCGGTCTCGTCATAGCGCAGCATGCGATTGTTGGGGATGTCGGACCAGACCACATAGCGGCCGGCAGCGAACCAGGCCGGCCCTTCCGCCCACTGACATCCGGTGAACAGTTTTTCCACCTGCGCGTTGCCATTGAACAGCCGCGCGAAACGCGGATCGAGAATTTCGTAATAGTCTGCGGCCGCCATGCTTTTCCTCCGGGCATCACGTGACGCGCGGATCAAGCCAGCCTGCGGGCGAGAAGGCAAGATGGCGCTGCGCAATTTGTAAGACAAAAGGCATGCGGCCCGGCATTGGCTCGCCAGCCTGCCCGGCCGGGTGCGGTGCTGTTAGCGCTGCATTAACCGGCTATGCGCTCTATGCAATGGTGCATTGCAACATCTTCTTTTTGCATTGCACCATTCCTATGTCATGCTGCGTACAGTCAAGGGAGGAACAAATTCGCCGCTGATATGCGGCACGAAAGGACCCTTGCTATGATCTTCGACAGTCTCATGACCCGCGCTCGCACCTCGATTGCCAAGCGCAAGCACTACAACCGCCTCGTCGCCGAAATCGAGAACCTCTCCGGCCGCGACCTTGCCGACCTGCGCGCCGATCGCTCGGAAATGCTCTACCAGGTCCGCAAGCAGATCTACGGCTGAGCGAACGGGCTCAGCCGATCCATTCGATCCAACGGCCATGGTAATCGCAATGGGCCAGGCGGCGTGTCTCGCCGAGCGGCCATAGGGTAAGGCTGAGCACTGCCCACTTCTTTGTGGGATCGCGCGGCTCCATCCTCAGCCTTGCGATAGGCGCATCGGCCGTGGCCTGTCTGCCCGCCCGCTCTAGGGTGACGGTGATGGCATCCTTTGTCGCCCGCGGCAAATATTGCCACATGATCGAATGATAGAGCACGAAGGCGCCGCCCTGCTGCCGTGCGGCCAGCGCCTTCTCGACAAACTCCGCTGCATCCGCCCTGACAAGCAGCGGCGGCAACTTTTCGGCAAGTGACAGCGCGGCGTCGAGCCGGGCCAGCCGCGCTCCCTGATCGGCCCAGATGAAGGACCGAAGCCGTAGCCGCGCGGCCGCGTCGGCGAAGTCGACCGGCGCGATGTCGCAGCCGGAGCGGTGGCGAACGTTGATGTCTCCAGTCAGCGGAACAGCACGGCCTCGCACCTCCGGCGCCAACCGGACGGGGGAGGCCGGGTCGCCCCACTCGGCATCGCCATAGCGATAGTGAAAGCGGTCGAACAGGAGATTGAGCCCGGCGCTGGCGCCAATCTCAAACAGATCCAGCGGCAAGCCGGTTTCGCGCGCGACCGTCAGAAATCCAGGCAGCAGCATCGCCGACCGGGCGATCTCATTCGTCTGCGGGGCGCCGGCGAGGCCAGCGACGATCCGCTCGTCGGATCGCGCAATTGCTTCCGGCAGCACCGCCGCGATCTCATCTTCGCTTGTTTGGTTG
The DNA here is from genome assembly GCF_057784315.1 of Mesorhizobium sp. CNPSo 4684. Classification (NCBI taxonomy): domain Bacteria; kingdom Pseudomonadati; phylum Pseudomonadota; class Alphaproteobacteria; order Hyphomicrobiales; family Phyllobacteriaceae; genus Mesorhizobium; species Mesorhizobium sp. CNPSo 4684. The sequence continues at coordinate 70,535 of NZ_JBWLUX010000026.1, forward strand.
GGCGGATAAAGTTGTGTCAGTCGCTCATCCGCACCCGTCAGGACCAACGCGTGCAGCGCGCCGCAGAGCCGCAATGAGAGGCCGTCGGCGCGCGCGTCGCCCGGCCAGCCGAGCACCGCCTGCCCGGTCCTGGTGTTTGCGTCGAGAACCTTGGCCAGCGCACGGCATAATTTCGCGGTGAACGGCGAGCCAAGCCCGTCGCAGCCTTTCGCTTGAGCCAGAAAATGATCGCGAATGTCTCGTTCGTCCATCGCGTTTCCGGTGCCTCAGCCCGGTGGCGCCAGCGCCTTCTCTATCTCCGGCAAAAGCAGGGTCTGCGCCGTATCAGGCGTCAGCGGCCCGACATGCTTGTAGGCGATCTTGCCATCCTTGCCGATGACGAAGGTTTCCGGCACGCCGTAGACACCCCAGTCGATGGCCGTGCGGCCGGCTTCGTCGACGCCGATGGCCTGGAACGGATTGCCGAGGTCGCCGAGGAACCGCCGCGCGTTTTGCGGCTCGTCCTTGTAGTTCAGCGCTGCCATGACGAAGCGCTTGTCCTGCGACAGCGCCAGGAGCACCGGATGTTCTTCCCGGCACGGCGCGCACCACGATGCAAAGACATTGACCAGCGTCACCTTGCCGGCGAAGGTTTTTGAATCGAGGCCGGGTAGGTTTGACCCTTCCAGCGCCGGCAAATTGGTCTGCGGCGCCGGCAGGCCAAGCAGCGCCGACGGCACTTCCGCCTCGTCGCGCCCCGACAAAAGCTGCAACAGGAACAGCCCCGCAAGGCCGAGGAAAACCAGCAGCGGCAACAGCACAATCAGGCGGCGGCGCGGCGGCGCCGGCGTTTCGCTTTCCGTGCTCATGGTTTGTTGGCCCCAGTGCTGACCCGAGTGCTGGCCTTGTCCGAACGCCGCCGTACGCCTGCTGCCTCTAGTTCTGCCAGTTCGCGTTTGCGCCCACGCTGGTCGAGCAGGATCCAGCCGATCAGTCCGGCCAGCACGATCGCCGTGATGCAATAGGCGGCGGTGACATAAAGGGCGTGTGCGCTCATGCAGCCCGCTTCCCTTCCGCTGTCGCTTCGCCGTGCTCGATCATGGCCTTCCCATAGCTTTGCAGCTTCGGCTTCGCAATTGGCCGCTGCGCCGCAGCCGCCACGTCAATCCGTTCCATGCCGCAGCGCCAGCGCTGCCGCCACCGGCCCCAGCACGGCAAGAAACAGCGTCAGCGCGGCAAGAATGAGGAAGGGCTGCGCGAACGGGTCGGGATCGGCCACCGCGCCGTAGCTGGCCGACACGCCGAAGATCAGCACCGGAATGGTCAGCGGCAGCACCAGCACCGAGATCAACAGCCCGCCGCGCGGCAGCGCCACCGCCACCGCCGCGCCCACGGCACCGATGAAGGTGATTGCCGGCGTGCCGACCAGAAGGGTCAGCGCCGTCGCGCCGATGCTGAGTGGCTCCATGTTCATGAACAGGCCGAGCAGAGGGGCGGCGACCACTAGCGGCAGAACGCTGCCCGCCCAATGTGCCAGGCACTTCACCAGCACCGTCAGCGCCAGCATATGGCGGTCATTGCCCAGCACCAGAAGATCGAGGGACCCGTCCTCGCGGTCGGCCTGGAACAGCCGGTCGAGGCCGAGCAGGCAGGCGAGCAGAGCGCCGATCCACAGGATCGCCGGACCGATACGGGCCAGCAGCTTGAGGTCCGGCCCAACGCCGAAGGGGATGGTGGCGATGACGGCGAGGAAGAAGATGACGCCAGTCAACGCTCCGCCGCCGGCACGGATGGAGAGGCGGATGTCGCGGAGGAAGAGGGACCACATTACGAAGTGGTCCTTTGTTGAGGAAGGCGTTCTTGCACGTAGAGGACCGACATCAAGCGGCTTCCCCCATCACCAACGCCTGCGCCCCATCCAACCCCAGCGGCAGATGCGTCGCCGCGACAACAATCCCGCCCTCCGCGCAATGCCTCGCCATCAGCCCCGCGAACCTTTCCTCCGAAGCCTTGTCCAGCCCCGCCGTCGGCTCATCCAGCAGCCACAAGGGCCGATGGCTGACCAGCAATTTCGCTATTGCCGCCCGCCGCCTCTGCCCGGTCGACAGGTACCCGAACGGCAGATAGCCGATGCCGCCGAGACCGACCGTCTCCAGCGCCTCTTCGACACCCAACTGGCCATCGCCATTGAAATCGCGCCAGAAGCGCAGATTCTCCGCCACGCTGAGCGCCGTCTTCATCGCATTGAGATGGCCGAGATAATGGACGGCCGAAGCGGTCGTCGGAAACGCCTCGCCGCCGCCTTCAAGCCGCACGTCGCCTTCTGCTTTCGGCAGAAGCCCGGCGATGATCCTGAGTAAGGTCGATTTGCCTGATCCGTTCGGTCCGGTGACGACCAGCGCCTGGCTGTTCTCGAGCGCAAAGCCTATGTCGGAAAAGACCGTCTCGCCGCTGCGTTCGCCGCCCAGATTTTCGGCGATCAGCCGCATCCTTGCCCGTCCCAAAAACTTTACCGTGCGACAGCTGCCGCATCGCACAAAATTGCCTGTCGACTGTCTAGAACTATTCCAGAAAATTCTCTATATGCGGGACATCCGTGCCAGCGGTCGGCATGGGAACAGAATTTGCGCCGAACCAGCGCACGCGCCGCCTTGAACGGCTCGGGTTGCTTGGGAGCGGACAGCGGAAATGGCCGTACCCGCACCTTTGCGCGTGATTGCATGCCCATCGGCGTCCGTTCCCTTTCAGGCTGAACAGACAAGGACGGACCGCACGTGTCAAAATCCCTCGACAGTTTCAATTGCCGCCGCACCCTCACCGTGGGTGGCGCGGACTATGTCTATTACAATCTGGTCGAGGCCGAGAAGAACGGCCTCACCGGCATCGCCCAGTTGCCCTATTCGATGAAGGTGCTGCTGGAGAACCTTTTGCGCAATGAAGACGGCCGCTCCGTCACCAAGGAGAGCATCCAGGCGGTTGCCGGCTGGCTGACCGACAAGGGCACTGCAGGCGTAGAGATCGCGTATCGCCCGGCCCGCGTCCTGATGCAGGATTTCACCGGCGTTCCAGCGGTGGTAGATCTCGCGGCGATGCGCGACGGCCTCAAGGCGCTCGGCGGCGATCCGCAGAAGATCAACCCGCTGGTGCCGGTCGACCTCGTCATCGACCATTCGGTCATCGTCGACGAATTCGGCACGCCGATGGCCTTCGCCCGCAATGTCGAGCTCGAATATGAGCGCAACGAAGAGCGCTACAAGTTCCTGAAATGGGGCCAGCAAGCGTTCCGCAACTTCCGCGTCGTGCCGCCCGGCACCGGCATCTGCCACCAGGTCAACCTCGAATATCTCGGCCAGGTCGTCTGGACCAACACCGAGGACGGCGAAACCACCGCCTATCCCGACACCTGCGTCGGTACCGATTCGCATACCACGATGATCAACGGCCTTGGCGTGCTGGGCTGGGGCGTCGGCGGCATCGAGGCAGAGGCCGCCATGCTCGGTCAGCCGGTCTCCATGCTGTTGCCGGAAGTGATCGGCTTCCGCCTCACCGGCAAGCTGAAAGAAGGCGTCACCGCCACCGATCTCGTGCTCACCGTCACCCAGATGCTGCGCAAGAAGGGTGTCGTCGGCAAGTTCGTTGAGTTCTTCGGCCCCGGCCTCTCCAACATGACGCTGGCCGACCGCGCCACCATCGGCAACATGGCGCCCGAATATGGCGCCACCTGCGGCTTCTTCCCGGTCGACGGCGAAACCATCCGCTACCTGACAATGTCCGGCCGCGAGGAAAGCCGCATCGCGCTGGTCGAAGCCTATTCCAAGGCGCAAGGCATGTGGCGCGACACCGGATCGGCCGATCCGGTCTTCACCGATTTGCTCGAGCTTGAACTCAGCGAGGTCGTGCCGTCGATGGCCGGCCCCAAGCGCCCCGAAGGCCGCGTTGCGCTGGAAGGCATTCCGGCCGGCTTCGCCAAGGCGATGGAGACCGAGTACAAGAAGGCCGCCGAAATCCACAAGCGCTACGCCGTCGAAGGCACCGACCATGATCTCGGCCATGGCGACGTCGTCATCGCCGCCATCACCTCCTGCACCAACACCTCGAACCCGAGCGTGCTGATCGGCGCCGGCCTGTTGGCGCGCAACGCCAACCGCCTCGGCCTCAAGCAGAAACCCTGGGTGAAGACTTCGCTAGCGCCCGGCAGCCAGGTGGTCGCCGAATATCTCGAAAAATCCGGCCTGCAGAAGGAGCTCGACCAGATCGGCTTCAACCTGGTCGGCTTCGGCTGCACCACCTGCATCGGCAATTCCGGCCCGCTGCCGGCGCCGATCTCCAAGACCATCAACGACAAGGGCCTTATCGCTGCCGCGGTGCTCTCCGGCAATCGCAATTTCGAAGGCCGCGTCTCGCCCGATGTGCAGGCGAACTACCTGGCGTCGCCGCCGCTGGTCGTCGCGCATGCGCTGGCCGGCACGGTCACCAAGGACCTCACCATCGAACCGCTTGGCGAAGGCCGCGACGGCAAGCCGGTCTACCTCAAGGATATCTGGCCGAGCTCGGCCGAGATCCAGGAGTTCATCGAGAAGAACGTCACCCGCGAGCTGTTCGCCCGCAAATATGCCGACGTCTTCAAGGGCGACGAGTATTGGCAGAACGTCAAGGCGCCGGAAGGCCAGACCTATGCCTGGGACGACAATTCGACCTATGTGCAGAACCCGCCCTATTTCGCTGGGATGACCGCCGGTTTCGGCAAGATCGGCGACATCAAGGGCGCGCGCGTGCTGGGTCTCTTCGGCGACAAGATCACCACCGACCACATCTCGCCGGCGGGTTCGATCAAGGCGGCGTCGCCGGCCGGAAAATACCTCACCGATCACGGCGTCGGCGTTGCCGACTTCAACCAGTACGGCACGCGGCGCGGCAATCACGAGGTGATGATGCGCGGCACCTTTGCCAACATCCGCATCCGCAACCACATGCTGGGCGAGAACGGCCGTGAGGGCGGCTACACCATCCACTACCCGTCGAAGGAAGAGGAATCGATCTACGACGCGGCGATGGAGTACAAAAGGGAAGGCGTGCCGCTGGTCATCTTCGCCGGTGTCGAATACGGCAACGGCTCGTCGCGCGACTGGGCGGCCAAGGGCACCAACCTGCTCGGTGTCCGCGCCGTCATCGCCCAGTCCTTCGAGCGCATCCATCGCTCGAACCTGGTCGGCATGGGCGTCATCCCCTTCGTCTTCGAGGAAGGCACCTCATGGGCCTCGCTCAACCTCAAGGGCGACGAGATGGTCGAGATCGACGGCCTGAGCGCCATCAAGCCGCGCCAGACGATGATCGCCAAGGTCACCTATGGCGATGGCACGGTGAAGAACGTGCCGATCATCTGCCGCATCGATACGCTGGACGAACTCGACTACTTCAAGAACGGCGGCATCCTGCAATACGTGCTGCGCGATCTGGCGGCTTGAGGAAGGGAATACGGCAGTAGGGCAATAAGGGAGTAGGGCAAGGAAGCGGCCCCTACTGCCATACTGCCTTACTGCCTTACTGCCCCAGTATTTCCAAAGCATTGGCCGACTAGACGGAAGTTCCGCCCTGTTCGCTTGCAGTAAAAACCGGCTGGGCTCAGCAAGATCTGCCGCAAGCTCCTGATGCCATGCTCCCGATCGAACCGGGCGGTGAAGTGCACCGTCCTGTAGCGGCCGTACCCACGGTAGCGGCAGCAAAAATTTCACCGCAACGTGACTTCCCGTTGACTGCCGCTTCTGCCACAAATCTGGCCAACCAGAACAAGGCCGGCGTCACCGGCGGGAATCGGAACGGCCATGGCACCTCGACAACCTCTACGGCTTGCGGCTTTCGCGCTGGCCTTCTCGGCGCTTGCCGGGACCGGGCTTGCCGAGGAGTCCGGCACCACCCAGGCCGACAAGCCGCAGACCGACAAGCCCCAGATTGACAGGCCCCAGATTGACAGGCCCTTGGGCGTCGTCGAGCTTTTCACCAGCCAGGGCTGCAATTCCTGTCCGCCGGCCGACGCTTTCTTTGCCGAGCTGGCAGCCAAGGACAACGTCGTCGCGCTCGCCTACCACGTCAATTACTGGGACTATCTCGGTTGGCAGGACACGCTGAGCAACAAGGACAACACCGACCGCCAATATGACTATATGCGCGCCTTCGGCACCCGCTCGGTGTACACGCCGCAAGCCGTCATCAATGGTCGCAGCCATGTCAACGGCGCCAGCCGCAGGGAGGTCGACGGTGCGCTTGCCCGCATGGAGAAGTCCGGCGAAGGCATGCGGGTCAGCATCAAGGTCAGCCGCACCAGCGACCGCGTCATGATCGATACCGGCGACGCCGGCAGCGGCCCGAGCGACGCCCATGTCGTCATCGTCTATTTCGAACCGCCGCAGACGGTTACCATCGCCAAGGGCGAGAACACCGGCCGCAGCATGACCTACTGGAACGCCGTCACCGGCATCCAGACCGCCGGCATGTGGCATGGCAAGGCGCAGCGCTACGAATTGCCGATGACCGAGATCGCCAAGAAAGGCGGCTGCGCCGTGCTGCTGCAATCGGTCGGCAAGGACGGCCTGCCCGGCCCGATTTTGGGCGCCGCGTTTATTCACAAGCCGTAAAAGGCTGGTCCAGACTCTTTGATATCGGCGGGACAGCACCCCCCTCTGGCCTGCCGGCCATCTCCCCCGCAAGGAGGGAGATTGGCAGCTTCGCCATTTCCACCATCCTGTCCGACGTTTGAGTTTGGCGACAGCAATCGCGAAATCTGATTTCCCCCCTTGCGGGGGAGATGTCCGGCAGGACAGAGGGGGGTGTGAAGGATCGCGACGCAACAAGCGTATGGCGCCGCCCAACAAAAAACCGACGTCAGCTTGCTTCTGACGTCGGTCATTTAGGTTTTGGGATCGTCGCACCCGGTCTTTCCCTAAGGAAAGTCCGAGGTTGGTTCGATCCGACGCAGACCCGTGGGCGGGGGGCTTGGGGTTTACGAGCCGGTGCCGGACCGAACCGTCTCAGGCAACGCCGGTAAATTCGTCGGACATTGGGGCATGAGCGCGGATAAAATAAGGCAGGAATGTGGCGGAGCATCACCAATTCAAACACCGCGTTTTATAAAAGTGACTGGACGTTGCGAAAACAGCGCAGCCCGGGGATGGTTAGCCGGGTCTTGCAATTCCACCGCGAACACGCCAACTTCTGCAAGCGAGATTCATTTTTAAAGGGATCGCGGTATGACCGATCGCAGCAGCGGTGGAGCGGAGGATGGGGACTCATCCGCAATATTGATCCCGCTGCAGGAGGCGCGACGCGAACGCCTCGACCAGCCGGTTCGCTTCGACCGGCGTGAGCTCGATGAGATCCTGAGACTCTACGGACGTATGGTCGCCGCCAATGAATGGCGCGACTACGCCATCGATCATCTCGCTGATCGCGCTGTGTTTTCGGTCTTCCGCCGAGCCAGCGAAGTGCCGCTGTTCCAGATCGTCAAGGATCCGAAACTGGCGCGACGGCAAGGCGCTTTCGCCGTCATCGCTGCCGGCGGCCGCATCCTCAAGCGCGGCCAGGAACTCGGCCGCGTGCTCGGCGTGTTCGATCCCAAGCTGAGAGTTGTCGAGGCCTGAGTTGGGAATTGAAGAACTTGGGAATTGGGGAATTGAAGAAATAGAGAGCTGAGGAATTGAGAAGACGGGATTTCTCCAGGAATGAGTCGCTTTTCTCCAATTCTTCAGTTCATCAATTCTCCAGTTCCCAAACCCTAAGTTCCCAATCTATTTCCCGCCAAGACTCTCGCGAAATTTCCGCTCCGGCAGCGAATCCGGATCGGGCGGAGCCGTTGCCCCGCCATTCAGCGGCAGCTGCATGAACACCGTGTCCAGCCAGCGCCCATGCTTGTAGCCGGAACCTTCCAGACGGCCGGAATGGCGAAAGCCAAGCTTTTCATGCAACCGAACCGACGCGCTGTCGGCGTGACCGTCGCCGATCACAGCGATGATCTGGCGAAAACCCGCGACCCGGCACGCCTCGATCAGCGCCTGCATCAGCAGCAGCCCGACGCCCTGGCCCTTGGCGTCAGGCGCGATATAGACCGAATCCTCGACGATGAAGCGGTAGGCTGGGCGCGGGCGGAACGCGCCAGCATAGGCGTAGCCAAGCAGCCCGCCGTCCTTTTCCGCCACCAGATAGGGGAAGCCGCCAGTTGTCAGGCTGTCGAAGCGCGCGCCCATCTCGGCACGGCTCGGCGGCTCCAGTTCATAGCTCGCCGTGCCATGCCTCACCGCATCGGCGTAGATCTCGGTGATTCGGTCGAGGTCGCCCTCCAGCGCCGCTCGTATGGTAATAATGCTCATAATTTGTGCAAACGATTCATCTGCCTGGCATCACAGCAAAGGCCGGCACAAAAGAAAAGGGCGGCCGTTAGGCCGCCCTTCGATATCAGCTGGTCCAGTTGCCTGGATGGAGACCGCTTAGCGGCGATCGCCCATGAACTGCAGCAGGAACATGAACAGGTTGATGAAGTCGAGATAGAGCCTCAACGCGCCCATGATCGCCTTGCGACCGGCGACGTCGGCCTGGTCGCCTTCGTAGTACATTTCCTTGATGGTCTGCGTGTCATAGGCGGTGAGGCCGGCGAAGATCAGCACGCCGATCGCCGAGATGGCGAAGCCGAGCGCCGACGACTGCAGGAAGATGTTGATCAGCATGGCGATCACCAGGCCGACGACGCCCATGACCAGGAACGAGCCGAACGCCGAAAGATCACGCTTGGTCGTGTAGCCATAGAGCGACAATCCGCCGAAGGCGGCCGCCGTGGCGAAGAAGGTCTGGGTGATCGAGGCGCCGGTGTAGACCAGGAAGATGGTCGACAGCGACAGGCCGACCAGGCCCGAATAGACCCAGAAAGTCGTCTGCGCCGCAGCCACGCTCATCGACTGGATCCTGAACGACAGGAAGAAGACGGCGGCGAGCGGGGCCAGGATGACCACCCAGCGGAAGGCGCTGGCATAGATCAGCGTGCCGAAAGCGGTCAGATGTCCGTCGCCGGTGACGGCGAGCTGGAAAGCGCCCCAGGCGGCGATGCCGGTGATGAGGAGACCAAGCCCCATCAAATTATAGACCTTCAGCATATAGCTGCGCAGGCCCTGGTCGATGTCGGCGCGCGCGCCTGGCACGGCCGAAGTCTGGTAGTTGCGAATGGGCTCAGCCATTGGAATCCTCTGTTGCTTCTGCCCCGTACGGTGTCAGGCCCTTTCGGACCTGGGCGCCGCTGGCGGGGCTCCAGCATGCCTGTGGCGAAATATGATGGTTCTTGACGTCAAGAACAAGACCGTAACGGGCTGCAACGCCTCGTGAATCGCCGGAAGCCGGTTTTCCAAGCTTTCGCGGCCGCTGCATTACCAAGATTTAATCGGAAGCGGGCCGTCGACCATGGTCAAACCCGCTCGGCTCCATCAGTCGTATTTCACTAAAGCGAGGTTTGGTGGGGTTGCCTCGAACATCCAGCCGCTGATTGTCGATAAGCGACTGGATCGCGGCAACGTAGGACTTGAGGATGAGACCTTCTTCGTCCGTTCCAGGCGGCCCCCAAAGCATGTGCGATCGAATTGTCTCACCCCGTTTTTTGGTGGTCCGGACAATGACCATGGCCACTTTTTGCCAGTGGTCGGCACAGTTGGAGAGCAAATCGGACTGAAGCCCTTCATCTTCTTGCATAGAACCCTGCCCTATATTGCGCGACAATCTCAATCCTTACCTGCCGAACATTACTGAGTGGCTGACCAGGCATGTCAATTTGATCCGATTCCCAAGGATCGATCGTCTGCCTCGGGTAGAACCCCAGTCGGAGTGGTTCTTGACCCTAGAGGTCGCGCAGCACCGGCGCCGCCTTGTGGCCCAGCACCCGCCATGTGCCGGCAAGGCCGATGCCGACGGTGATCACCAGCGCAAACACCAAGGTCGCCACCGCCACCTCCGGCATGAAATGCGATGGCAGTGTCATGATGCGGGCGACGATGTACCAGGCCGCGATGCCGCCGGCGGCAAGCGCGAACACCGCGGTGGCCAACCCGATCAGCATATATTCGAGCGAAAACGCCGTGATCAGCGTCCGCCTCGTGGCCCCCAGCGTCTTCAGCACTACAGCATCGTGGATGCGGGCGCGGTTGCCGGCGGCGAGCGCGCCGGCCAGCACCAGCACCGAAGCGATCAGCGCCACGCCGGCCGCCGCCCGGATCGCCGTGCCGAGCTGACCGACCAGGCGATTGACGATATCGAGCGCGTCCTTGACGCGGACCGTCGTCACCGCCGGAAAGGCACGGGTGACGGCGTTGAGCAGGCGCGCGTCATCCGCTACCGACGCGTCCTTCTCGGTCAGCGTCGCCAGCCAGCCATGTGGAGCGCCGGCGAACGTGTTGGGCGAGAACACCATGACGAAATTGATGCCCATCGTCTCCCATTGCACCTCGCGGAAATTGGCGATCCTGGCCGTCACGTTGCGGCCCAGCACATTGACGGTGACGGTGTCACCGAGTTTCAGCCCGAGCGCCTTGCCTTCATCGTTTGAGAACGAAACAAGCGGTTCTCCGGTATAATTGTCCGGCCACCAGCTGCCTTCGGTCAATGTCGCATTGGCGGGCTGCTTGGCGTCATAAGTCAGGCCGCGATCGCCGCGCAGCACCCAAGCGCCTTCAGCCGGCACATTGGCCTTGTCGACATCGACGCCGTTCAGCGCCATCACCCTGCCACGCAGCATCGGCACCTTGACCAGCGTGCCCTTGGGCGCCTCTTTGCCGACCAGCGCCGAGAAGGCGTCGACATCGCCGTTCTGGATGTCGACGAAGAAGAAATTCGGCGCCCGCTCCAGCAGGCTGCCTGAGATCTGCTGCCTGAGATTGCCGTCGATCAGCGCCAACGTCACCAAGAGCGTCAGCCCGAGCCCCAGCGACAGCACGACGGAAGGCGTCAGCGCGCCGGGCCGGTGGATGTTGCCGACGGCGAGTCTGAGCGCGACCGAGCGCACGCGCGGGCTTTTGCGCGCCACCCACTGCACCAGCGCGCCGACCAGGCGCAGTACCAGAAAGGAAAAGATCGTCGCGCCGACGAAGATCGAGGCGATGCGCTGGTCACCGGAAAACAGGATCGCCAAGGCGGCCAAAGCGAGCGCGATGCCGACCGCCGCCGCAAGGTAGGGCAGGCGCGGAAAACCGCGGCCCTCAAACCCCATTTCGCGAAACAGCGCCGTTGCCGGCACATCGCGGGCGCGGCCGAGCGGCAGCAGCGCGAACGCCAGCGTCACCAGCAGCCCGAACAGCGCGGCAAGAGCCAGCGCGCCGGGATAGAAGCCGCCTTCGGCCGGAACCGGAATGACCGACTGCAGCGCGGCACTCGCCGCGAACGGCATGGTGGCGCCGAGCATGAGGCCGAGCACGATGCCGAGGCCGGCGATCATCAAGATCTGCACGAGGTAGACGGTGAAGACGAAGCCGCCCGAAGCGCCAAGGCTCTTGAAGGTGGCGATGACGCCACGCTTGCCGTCGAGATAGGCGCGCACCGCATTGGCGACGCCGACGCCGCCGACCACCAGCGCCGTCAGCCCGACCAGCGTCAGGAACTGCGAGAAGCGTTCGATGTTGGAGGACAGTGCGGGTGCGGCGTTGGAGCGCGTGCGGATCGACCAGCCGGCTTCCGGGAAATCGCTCGCGGCCCGTTTCTGGATGCTTTTGAGATCGGCCTCGCTAGCGCCGGCCGGTAGGCGAACCTTGTAGGCATTCTCGACCAGGCTGCCCGGCTGGATCAGCCCCGACGCGGCAAGCCCCGCGGTCGAGACCATCAGCCGCGGCGCGAAGCCGAATCCATCCGACACCGCGTCCGGCTCACTCACCAGCCTGGCGCGCAATTCGAATGTCGCACTGCCGAGTTTCAACCGATCGCCGATCTTCACATTGAGCCGATCGAACAGCAGGTCGGGCGCCACGGCGCCGAAGATTCCGGATTTCTCACCGAACAGATCCTGTCTGCCAAGCTGCGGCTCGGTCTGCAGCGCGCCATAGAGCGGATAGGCGTCGTCGACTGCCTTGGCCTCGACCAGCGCCTGGTCGGAGCCGTCCTCGAGCCGCGCCATCGAGCGCATGCTGGCGCTGTGCGACACAGCACCCAGGCCACCGAGGAAGGCGCTTTCGGCCTGCGTCGTATCGCGCTGGTTGATCTGGAAGCGCAGATCGCCGCCAAGCAGCGTCTGGCCCTGGTCGGCAACACCGGCGGTGATCGCCTGCGCCACCGAATTGACGCCGCCGATCGCCGCGACGCCAAGTGCGATACAGGCCAGGAAAATCATGAAGCCGGACAGCCCACCGCGCATCTCGCGCAGCGAAAAGCGGAACGCGAGTTTCAGGGTGCGGAGCCAGGTCGCCCCCTCATCCGGCCGCTTCGCGGCCACCTTCTCCCCGAGGGGAGAAGAGGTCACCAGCGCCGGCGTCAGCCTCTTGTCCCCAGCGGGGAGAAGGTGGCCCGAAGGGCCGGATGAGGGGGTCTTTTCCACCATGGCTACGCCGTCACTTTGAGCAGAGGCGCATCCTCGATGCGGCCCGAGCGCATCGACACCTGGCGCGAGCAGCGCGCCGCAAGGGCCGGATCGTGGGTGACCAGCACCAGCGTCATGCCGCGCTCGGCCGCCTTGGCGAACAAAAGGTCGGCGACCTGCCGCCCCGTCGCCTGGTCGAGATTGCCGGTCGGTTCATCGGCGATGAGAATGCGCGGCGCGGGCGCCAGCGCCCGAGCAATCGCCACGCGCTGCTGTTCGCCGCCGGAGAGTTCACCGGGATAGTGGGTGACGCGGTCGCCGAGGCCTACGGCTGCCAGTTCGCGCGCAGCCACGCCGAACGGATCGGCATGGCCGGCCAGCTCCAGCGGCACCGCGACATTTTCCAGCGCCGTCATATTGGGAATGAGATGGAAGGACTGAAAGACGATGCCGATGTTTCGCCCCCGAAACGATGCGATCTGGTCCTCGCTTTTGCCGTTAAGGGATTCGCCAGCGATGCGCACCGTGCCCGAATCGACCCGCTCCAGTCCGGCCAGAACCATCAGCAAGGTCGACTTGCCGGAGCCTGAGGGTCCGACAATGCCGGTCGCCTCGCCGCGCGTCACGTCGAGGCTAACGCCTTTCAGGACATGCACGGACGACGCGCCTTGGCCGAGGGTCAGGGATATGTCTTTCAGCTCGATGACGGCTTCTGTCACAATTAAAGCGTCCTATATGGAGATGAAGGCTCTGCCTGCCGGAAGCCGTCGTCGGAAGAATTCTTGGTCATATGGGGCCTGCCGCATGTCTTTCAAACGCTCGATTGCCGCAGGGCTCATCCTTTTCCTCACCCTTTGCGGCGCCATTTCGTCGGCGCGGGCCGAGACATTCACCGTCGTCGGCTTCGGCGACAGCCTGATGGCGGGCTTTGGCCTCGGGCCCGGCGAAGGCTTCACCGACAAATTGCAGGCAGCCCTTCGTGCCAAGGGCCTCGATGTGAGCGTCGCCAATGCCGGCGTATCCGGCGATACGTCGAGCGGTGGCCTGTCGCGGCTCGACTGGTCGGTGCCGGACGGCACCAAGCTTGTCATCCTGGAACTCGGCGCCAACGACATGCTGCGCGGCGTCTCGCCCAGCATTACTGAAAAGAACCTGGACGACATGCTGGCGAAGTTGAAAGCGCGCAACATCGCGGTGCTTTTGGCCGGCATGCGCGCCGCCCCCAATCTCGGCGCCGACTACCAGGCCGCCTTCGATGCGATCTATCCGAAGCTGGCGGCGAAATACGATGTGCCGCTCTATCCGTTCTTTCTCGACGGCGTTGCCGGACAGTCCGGTCTGCAGCTGGAGGACGGCTTGCACCCCAACCCGAAAGGCGTCGATGCGATGGTCGAGCGCATCCTGCCCACCGTGGAAAAGGCAATTGCGGCGGTCGAGGGCGGCGCCTGAGGCCGGACATTCGCTCCTGGCGCGGCCTTCCGTAAGGGAAACATTAGGGAAAGCCTGCGACCAACAAACCACTTGCCCTGCTTGGATATCGATGATTCGGTAGGGGCATAGTTCGATTCGAGGAAGGGAGGCTCACCATGCCGCGTCTTTTCACCGCCCTCGAAATACCGCGTGACGCCGCGCTTTCGCTGTCCCTTTTGCGGGGCGGCCTGCCCGGGGCCCGCTGGATCGATGTCGAAAACTACCACATGACGCTGCGCTTCATCGGCGATGTCGAAGGCCATGTCGCCGACGAGATCGCCAACGCGCTCGACCGGGTTCACCGCCCATCCTTCTCGCTGACGCTGTCCGGAGTCGGCGCCTTCGGCCAGAAAAAGCCGCACGCCGTCTGGGCCGGCGTTTTCGCCTCGCCCGACCTTTCCGCGCTGCAAGGCGAGATCGACCGCATCTGCCAGCGGCTCGGTCTGCCGGCAGACCCGCGCAAATTCACACCGCATGTGACGCTGGCGCGGCTGCGCAATTCGAGCCCGCTCGACGTCGCGCAATATCTGTCGGCGCGCGGCAATTTCTCGACGCTGCCGTTTCGCGTCGGCCGCTTCGTCTTGATGTCGTCGCGCGATTCGGTCGGCGGCGGCCCCTACATCGTCGAGGAAGCCTGGCCGCTGTCCGGCGCCGATGCGCGCTCCTCAAGCAGCTTTGCCAGCGCCTCCGACGCTTCGCGGATCATGCGGTAGACCAAAGCGAAGGCTTCCGCCCCATCGTAATACGGATCCGGCACGTCGCGGACCTTTCCCTGCGCGAACTCCGCAAGCAGATGGATGCGTTCGCCGGCACCGGCCGGCGCCATCAGCTTCAGGTCTCGGACATTCTGGCGGTCCATACCGAGGATGAGGTCGAAGCGGGCAAAATCCTCCGGCCGGACCTTGCGCGCCCGCTGCCCGGAAATGTCGATGCCGTGGCGGGCAGCGATCGTGACCGAGCGCGGGTCGGGTGCTTCGCCGAGGTTCCAGCCGCCGGTCGCGGCCGAGTCCAGCACCATGTCGCGGCCGCGCTCGGCCAGCACGGCGCGAAACACGCCTTCGGCCAGTGGCGAGCGGCAGATGTTGCCGAGGCAGACGAACAGAATGGAATTTATCGGCTTTGTGCTCATTCGATATGCGCCGTTTGTGCATTTGGGACCCCAAAACGCAAGGCACGTTTGGGCGACTTGCACTATGGTGGGGTCAAGATCGGGATAGCACAGGACATCATCATGACGAGAGAGAAACTCAGCAAGGACGCCATTACAGCTGCACTGGCCGAACTGGGCGGCTGGTCGCTGGCCGCGGACGGCGCTTCCATCAAACGCAGCTTCGTCTTCAAGAATTTTTCCGAAGCCTTCGCCTTCATGACCCGCGTCGCTCTGGCCGCGGAAAAAATGGACCATCACCCCGACTGGTCGAACGTCTACAAGACGGTGGACGTGACGCTGAATACCCATGATGCCGGCGGCGTCACCGCGCTGGACATTGCGCTAGCGAAGAAGATGAACGGGTATTTCGGCGGCTGACAGCCCAGCGTTGCAACGCGCCAGTGCCGGCAATCGGCGTCGTCCTCTTGTAGCGGACCGGCACTTTCACCACATTTTCCCGTGCCGGCCGCGCGCAACACGGTGCGCGGCGGCCAGCAGAGGAGACATTGATGGCGCAACAACCCGGTTTTGATTTCTTCGGCTTCGGCAGCAAGCTGGGCGATGAAAGCGAAGTGCGCGCGAAATTCTGGCGCACGGCCAAGAAGGCGGCGCGGCAGATACCCTTCATGGAAGAGGTGGTCGCCGCCTATTACTGCGCGCTCGACAAGAAGACGCCTTTGCGCGCCAAGGGCATATTGCTCGCCGCGCTCGGCTATTTCGTGCTGCCGGTCGACGTCATCCCCGATTTCGTCCTCGGCCTCGGCTTCACCGACGACATCGCTGTGCTGACCGCAGCGATCACTGCCGTCAGCGCCCATATCACGCCTGCCCATCGCAAGGCCGCCAAGGAAGCGATCGCCGACAAGAGCTGAACCGGCGGCCGTCCCATCAGCGAACTTGTTTTCCAGAAATCCGGCGTTCAAACAGGGCGATAGCGGCTTGGCTTCGGGTTCCGCTGCGGCCGTTGAAAAAGTCAAACTCTTGCCGCTTTCGTGGCCTCCAAGTCGCCGCTGGGACATTGCGAAAGCCGTTTTTCAACAAGCGGCGCGGAAATGGCGGTGGTTTCCATGGGTGAATGTCCTTTTCCGAGGGAAATTCACCGTTTGGTAACCCAGATTAAATCAAAATGAAGCGACGGGCAGGACGCCAAGCCGGCCTGCCCCCGCACCATTTGGAATACGGGAAAAGCGATGCGCGGATTGATTGCACTAGTCTCGAGCCTGGTCCTGGTGGCCTCTGCAGCGCCGGCGCTGGCGCAGCAGGCGACCAAGATCGGCCAGCACAACGCCTGGGGCACCTACAGCTATCAGGCGCAGGGCGGCAAGGTCTGCTACGTCCTGACCGTGCCGACCGACAAGCAGCCGCCGACGCTCGACCATGGTGACATGTTCTTCTTCGTCAGCCAGCGGCCGGGCCAGCAGGTGTCCTACGAGCCGCAATTCATCGCCGGCTACACCTTCCAGGAAGGCTCCAAGGCCACCGTCACCATCGACAAGAAGTCGTTCTCGATGTTCACCCGCGGCAAGTCGGCCTGGGTGGAGAACGCCGCCGAAGAGCCGGTGCTGATCGCCGCCATGAAGACCGGCACCGACATGAAGGTGTCGGCCAAGTCCGGCCGCGGCAACACGACAACCTATGTGTTTTCGCTGAAGGGCATCTCGGCCGCGCTGTCGTCGATCGCCAAGTGCAAATAGGTGCATTTTTTCCTTCTCCCCTTGTGGGAGAAGGTGGATCGGCGCGATAGCGCCGAGACGGATGAGGGGTGTTGGACGGAACTCGACGTCGCACTAATCTCGCGCTATGCCGCATCAGCCAGTTCCGCCAGCCAAACTTCGCTTTGCTCGCTCCCTTCGCCGCGACATGACGGAAGCGGAAGGCAGGTTGTGGCAAGAATTGCGTGATCGCAGGCTCGACGGGATAAAATTCCGGCGCCAGATGCCGGTCGGAAAGTACGTTGTCGACTTTGCTTGCGTCGAGGCCGGACTGGTTGTCGAGATCGGCGGAAGCCAGCACGCGGAATCGGCGTCCGACATCATCCGTGGCGCCGAGTTGAAAGCTAGAGGCTTTCGCGTGCTGCGCTTTTGGAACGACGATGTGTTGAAGGACTTGAACGGCGTTTGCGACACCATCATCGCCTACGTACAGGACGTTAACCTGCAGCCGTGGCGGTGAGAGAACCGCCGGCGTCAAGCTGGAACACCCCTCATCCGGCTCGGCGCTGCGCGCCGATCCACCTTCTCCCACAAGGGGAGAAGGAAGAACCCGCGCATGACTCTCACTCCAACCTGTGCTATGCGCCGCGCTTCTTTCCGGCACGATGGATGAAATCGGCCGCAATTCGCTTATATTGGCGCTGATATGACCCTTTCCTTCGATCTCACCACTGAGGGCGCACGCGATGCGTTGCGCGCCCGTGCCACGTCGGCCGAGAAGCCGTCGCTGATCGGCCTGACCCGGGCCGAGCTCAGCGAAGCTCTTGTCGGCGCCGGCATCGTGCCCGAGCGCCAGGCGAAAATGCGCGCCCAGCAGCTGTGGCACTGGATGTATGTGCGCGGCGTCTCCGACTTTGCCGGCATGTTCAACATCTCCAAGGATCTGCGCGCCGAGCTCGACAAGCATTTCACCGTCGCCCGGCCCGAGATCGTCGAGGAGCAGATTTCCTCCGACGGCACGCGCAAATGGCTGTTTCGCTTTCCGCCGCGCGGCGCCGGCCGTCCGGTCGAGATCGAGACCGTGTACATCCCCGAGGAAGGCCGCGGCACGCTGTGCATCTCGTCGCAGGTCGGCTGCACGCTGACTTGCTCGTTCTGCCACACCGGCACGCAGAAGCTGGTGCGCAACCTGACTGCCGAGGAAATCCTGGCGCAATTGCTCACCGCCCGCGACCGTCTCGGCGATTTCCCTGACCGCGACACGCCCGACGGCGCCATCGTGCCGGCCGAGGGCCGCAAAGTCTCCAACATCGTCATGATGGGCATGGGCGAGCCGCTCTACAATTTCGAGGCGGTGAAGAAGGCGCTGCTGATCGCCTCCGACGGCGACGGGCTTTCCCTGTCCAAGCGCCGGATCACGCTGTCGACCTCGGGTGTGGTGCCGGAAATCCTGCGCACCGGCGAAGAGATCGGCGTCATGCTGGCGATCTCGCTGCACGCCACCAATGACGACCTGCGCGACCTCCTGGTGCCGATCAACAAGAAGTATCCGCTGAAGGAACTGATCGCGGCCTGCCGCGCCTATCCAGGCCTGTCGAACGCCAAGCGCATCACCTTCGAATATGTGATGCTGAAGGATGTCAACGATTCCATCGAGGACGCCAAGGGGCTGATCAAACTGCTCAAGGGCATTCCGGCCAAGATCAACCTGATCCCGTTCAACCCGTGGCCGGGCACCAACTACCAGTGCTCGGACTGGGAGACGATCGAGAAGTTCGCCGACTACATCAACAATGCCGGATACGCTTCGCCGATCCGCACTCCCCGCGGCCGCGATATCCTCGCCGCCTGCGGCCAGCTCAAGTCGGACTCCGAACGCATGCGCAAGGTCGACCGGCTGGCACTGGAAGCCATGATGATCGCGGGGCACGGCGAGGCGTGAGCCGCGTCGTCGCCTATCTCGTCCGCTTCGCGGTCATCCTGTTCGGCTATATCGTCGCCTCGCTGGCGGCGAGCGCCTTTCTGAACGTCCTGTTCCTGGCCTCGCTCGGTTACGCGCCGGAACATGCCCACCCGACGGCGACCGCATCGCTGTATTTTTCGATCCCCTTCGTGGCGCTGTTCATCGCTTATTTCGCCTTCATGCCGGCGGCCATCGTCATCTTGATCTCGGAGATACTCAGCCGCAGAGACTGGCTGTTCTATGCCTTGGCGGGCGGCATCGTGGCCGCGGTGTTCCTCGGCTTCGTCCACCAGAATGCCGACATCAATTTCGACGTCACCGATCCGCACGCCATCGCCGCCGTGATCGGCTGCGGCATGGTCGGCGGGATCTTCTACTGGCTAAGCGCCGGCCGCTGGGCCGGAAGCTGGTGGCAGGCGGCTACTTCGCCTGAGCAGTCAGGATCTTGAGCGCGAAGGCCGAAAACACCCCGGCAAAGAGATAGTCGACCACCCGCGTGACGCGCGGGCTGGCCTTCATCGCCTCCGAGAACTTTTCCGCGGCAAACACCATCGGCGCCGTCACCGGGATCGACAACACGATGAACGTGACACCAAGGAAGAACAATTGTCCCGGTGCGTTCGGGTCATGTGCCGAGACGAACTGCGGCAAAAACGTCATGAAAAACAGGATGATCTTCGGGTTGAGCAGATTGACGCCGAGCCCGGCGACCCAACTGCGGAACAGCGAAATCTCAGGGCCGCTCTTCTTCTGCGGCGAAAACGCCGAGCCCTTGGTGAGCGCCTGCCAGGCCAGGAAGACGAGATAGGCAGCGCCGAAGATCTTCAGCACCAGGAAGGCCATCGGCGAGGCGACGATCAGCGCCGAGATGCCGACCGCCACCAAAGTGGTGTGGATCAGCGTGCCGCACAGCGCCCCGGCCAGCGAGGCCAAGCCGGCGGCGCGACCCTGGCTCAGCGTGCGCGAGACGAACAGCGTCATGTCTGGCCCCGGCGTTATCGCCAGGATCATGGTGGCGACGGCGAACTGGATCAGCGTCGTGGTGTCGGGAATGAAGGACATTGGCGGCCCCTGGCAGAGCGTCGGACCCAAAAGTGGAAGCCGGTTTTGGGAGAATCCGATGCTTAAACAAAAGGAAGCGCAGCCTATAGCGCAGGCGCTTGGCCCGTTCCAGCCGCTGACGGCCGCAGCATCTGGTCCAGCCTTGATCGGCGTTCGTCCCTTGCGCTGGCCGGAAAGCCCGTGATACCTCGCCCGCGAAGAACCCTTGTCGCGGAACCGCCAACAATGTCGAAGACCAAAGACGTCAAGAAGGTCGTGCTCGCCTATTCCGGCGGCCTCGACACCTCCATCATCCTGAAATGGCTGCAGACCGAACTCGGCGCCGAAGTCGTCACCTTCACCGCCGATCTCGGCCAGGGCGGCGAACTGGAACCGGCGCGCAAGAAGGCCGAGATGATGGGCATCAAGGATATCCGTGTCGTCGACGTGCGCGAGGAGTTCGTCTCAGACTTCGTCTTCCCGATGTTCCGCGCCAACGCCGTCTATGAAGGCACCTATCTGCTCGGCACCTCGATCGCCCGTCCGCTGATCTCGAAACACCTGGTCGAGATCGCCAGGGAGACCGGCGCCGACGCGATTGCCCACGGCGCCACCGGCAAGGGCAACGACCAGGTCCGTTTCGAGCTTTCGGCCTATGCGCTGAACCCCGACATCAAGGTCATCGCGCCGTGGCGCGACTGGTCGTTCAAGTCGCGCACCGACCTGATCAACTTCGCCGAGCAGCACCAGATCCCGGTGGCGAAGGACAAAAGAGGCGAGGCACCCTTCTCGGTCGACGCCAACCTCTTGCACTCCTCTTCCGAGGGCAAGGTGCTGGAAGACCCGTGGAGCGAACCGCCGGAATTCGTCCACCAGCGCACCGTCTCGCCGATGGATGCGCCCGACAAGGTCACCGAGATCGAAATCGAATTTTTGAAGGGCGATCCGATTGCGCTCAACGGCAAGAAGCTGTCGCCGGCTGCGATGCTGACGGCCCTCAACGACCTCGGTCGCGACAATGGCATCGGCCGGCTCGACCTGGTCGAGAACCGCTTCGTCGGCATGAAGTCGCGCGGGGTCTACGAAACACCCGGCGGCACGATCCTGATCGTGGCTCACCGCGCGATCGAGTCGATCACGCTCGACAGGGGTGCAGGCCACCTCAAGGATGAGTTCATGCCACGCTACGCCGAGCTGATTTACAACGGCTTCTGGTTCTCGCCCGAGCGGCTGATGCTGCAGGCGATGATCGACAAGAGCCAGGAAGATGTCGAAGGCACGGTGCGCCTGAAACTCTACAAGGGCAATGTCATGGTCACCGGCCGCAAGTCGAAGAAGACGCTCTATTCGGACGCGCTGGTCACCTTCGAGGACGACCGCGGCGCCTACGACCAGAAGGACGCCGCTGGTTTCATCCGCCTCAACGCGCTGCGGCTGAGGACACTGGCCGCACGCAACCGCAAGGGTTGAGCCCAACTACTATTCCAGGAAAACCCGGCGGGGACGCCGGGTTTTTATTTGGCATCTCTAATATAAGAAAGTCAAACCAGCCAAGACGGATGCTGTTGACCTTTTAAAGGCTTCATCTAAATTCGCTCGCGGGACCGGGGGATTCTGATAGTGAAAAACGCCATTTTTCTTCTGCTTGCGGCGGCCGTCGTCTTTACCGGATGCCAGTCCTCGCAGGCGGCCGCGAAACGCGAGCAGAATCCAGACGGGTGCATCTCCGCTGTCCATTTATGGAGCATCACGTTCAAGCACGAAATCGCCTCTTTCATGGGCGTTTCACAAGAGCGCATGCCGGCCTTGTTCTG
>NZ_JBWLUX010000027.1:0-88163 GCF_057784315.1 Mesorhizobium sp. CNPSo 4684
CTCAACATGCTCGGCCGCGCCAAGAAGGTGTCGATCTCCAAGGAGAACACCACCATCGTCGACGGCGCCGGCAAGAAGGCCGAGATCCAGGGCCGCGTTGCCCAGATCAAGCAGCAGATCGAAGAGACCACGTCGGACTACGACAAGGAAAAGCTGCAGGAACGTCTCGCCAAGCTGGCGGGCGGCGTTGCGGTGATCCGCGTCGGCGGCGCGACGGAAGTCGAAGTCAAGGAAAAGAAGGACCGCGTCGATGACGCCCTCAACGCGACCCGCGCGGCCGTGGAAGAAGGCATCGTTGCTGGTGGTGGCGTCGCCCTGCTGCGCGCTTCGGCCAACATCAAGGCTGCCGGCGTCAATGCCGACCAGGCTGCCGGCATCAACATCGTTCGTCGTGCTCTGCAGGCTCCGGCCCGCCAGATCGCCTCGAACGCCGGTGCGGAAGCTTCGATCGTTGCCGGCAAGATCCTCGACAACAAGGGCGCGACCTACGGCTACAACGCCCAGACCGGCGAGTATGGCGACATGATCGCCATGGGCATCGTCGACCCGGTCAAGGTCGTTCGCACGGCTCTCCAGGACGCGGCTTCGGTCGCCGGCCTGCTCGTCACCACCGAAGCCATGATCGCGGAGGCTCCGAAGAAGGAGTCGGCTGGCGGCGGCATGCCTGGCGGCATGGGCGGCGGCGGCATGGGCGGCATGGGCGGCATGGACTTCTAAGAAGTCCATAAAGCACGCCCATGAGCTAAAATTGCTCAAGCCCGCAAGCGGGCTTGAGTGGCGGCATGGACTTCTAAGAAGTCCATAAAGCACGCCCATGAGCTAAAATTGCTCAAGCCCGCAAGCGGGCTTGAGTGGCAGCATGGACTTCTAAGAAGTCCATAAAGCACGCCCATGAGCTAAAGTTGCTAAAGCCCGCAAGCGGGCTTGAGTGGCGGCATGGATTTCTAATCCAAACCCTATCAGCCTTCAGATACGGAAAGGGCGCCGAAAGGCGCCCTTTCTGCGTTTAGGTTGGCTAGCGAGGTTCAGACGGCGGCATCCGCACGTCGCTGCGTCTCTCCTCCAGTCAGCACAGCGCCTTTGACGAGAGCCGCGACCTCGTCGGCGACGACAGCCAGCGCCGAGCGGTCGCGGGTGGCCCGCGCGATCACCATCAGCCCTTCCAGCGAGGATTCGACCAGCAGCGCCAGGGCATGCGCGCGGCGCTCGGTCACCCCTGCTCTGACAAAGGCCTGTTGCAGAAGACCTATCCATTGCTCGAAAGCCGATCGGCAAAGTTCCGCCAGTTCCGGCACGTCGGTCGGCGAATCCAGCACCACAGGCGCGATCGGACAGCCCAGTGAAAACTCGTTTTCCTCCAGCATGCGTCCTACCGACTGATAGATGTGGTGGACGGCCACCGCCGGGTCGCTCTCGGCGGCAAGCGCCTCGCCCAGCCTCTTCGTCACGTCGGCGACGCTGTCGCGTGTCACCTCGATGACCAACTGGTCCTTGCCGCCAGGAAAATGGAAGTAGAGCGAGCCGCGCGGTGCAGCACTGGCGCTCAAGATATCGTTGAGCGAAGTGCCGTGATAGCCGCGCTGCCTGAGCAGCAGCGCCGTCGTCTCGAGTATGCGGGTGCGAGTGTCGTTTGCCATGTCAGCCTCTGTCAGGAGCGGCCATTATAGGCCTTGCGCAAAATATGACAACCGGTCTACATAATATGTAGATCAGTCTACATATTTCTGGAGAGCGACATGCGCAGCTACCGTCTCGAAGGATCCGGCGGGGCCGATTCCTTGGCGATGCGGGACGAGGCTCCGCCAGAACCGAAACCGCATGAGATTGTGATCCGCGTTCGTGCCACCTCGCTCAACCGCCGCGACACGATGATCCTGGGCGGAACCTATCCGCTGACGCCGCGCCCGGGAGTCGTGCCGCTCAGCGACGGCGCCGGTGAGGTCGTCGCTATTGGCGATCAGGTCACTCGCTTTGCCATCGGCGACCGTGTCACCGGCAGTTATTTCGCCCGCTGGATCGACGGCCGCATCAATGCTGGGCTGATCGACCAGCTCGGCTGCACGCTGGACGGCATGCTGGCGGAATATGCCGTGCTCGATGAGCAATGGGCGGTCAGGTTGCCCGACCATCTAAGCTGGCATGAGGGGGCGACGCTGACCTGCGCCGGCGTGACAGCCTGGAATGCAGTGACGGGTCCCGGAATTCTCAAACCAGGTCAATGGGTTCTGGTCATCGGTTCGGGTGGCGTCGCGCTGTTTGCGCTGCAGTTCGCCAAGCTCGCCGGTTGCCGCGTCGTGGCTGTCACATCGCGCGCCGAGAAGGCCGACAGGCTGCGAGCGCTGGGTGCCGACCTGGTCTCCAGCACCGACACGGCGGAATGGGGCGGCTGGGTGCGCGAACAGACAGGCGGCATCGACCTGGTCGTTGAAACCGGCGGCCCGGCCACCTTCGCGCAGTCGCTGATTGCCAGCACGCTTTATGGGCACATCGTGCAGCTGACGCTGCAGGACGCCAAAGGCAGATCGATCGAGATGCCGGCAGCGCTTTATCAGCGCAGCCTCGTCACCATCAGCCGCCTGTTCGTCGGCAGCCGGACGAACCTCGAAGCAATGCTGCGCGCCGTCTCGCAGCATCGCCTGAAGCCCGTCATCGACAAGGTCTTCCCGTTCCCCGAAGCCGGCGATGCTTACCGCTACTTCCAGCAGGGCGACGTGTTCGGGAAGGTCGTCATCGACGGCGCCTGACCCGTTTGCCCGCTCATCATTTTCAACCTCGATCCCAGGAGAACGACCATGACAATCCGTGAAGCCCTGGCAGAGTGGCAAGGGACGCTGAAGGAAGGCGGCGGCCGGCTGCGGCTGGGCAGCGGCGTCTTCGAAGGCGCTTATTCCTTTCCGTCGCGCTTTGAAAACGGTCCAGGCACCAACCCGGAAGAATTGATCGCGGCAGCCCATGCCGGCTGCTTCTCAATGACGCTGACCTTCATCCTCGGCCAGGACGGCCATGTTGCCCGGAGCATCCGTACCATCACCGGCATTCATCCGGACGACCAGTCCAGGCAGACAGCCGAAATCATGCAGCGCTTCAACGATGTGTTCCAGTTGCACGATCCCTCGGCGCTCGGCGAACTGGTCGCCGAGGACTGCGTCATCGAAAACACGGTGCCGGCGCCGGACGGCGCCCGGCATGCCGGCAAAGAGGCATGCGTCGCCCTATGATCGGCAATCGCCACCCAGCCCGGCACGCGCTTCGACCTCGAGGAAACGTTTGTCTCCGGTGAACGGGCAACGATCCGCTGGCGCTATTTCATGGCCGACGGCAACTCCATCCGCGGCGTCAACCTGATGCGCGTCGCAGATGGGCAGATCGTCGAGGCGATGGGCTATGTGAAGGGGTAGCGCCGCGCCCGATGCGGGATCGCATGCGGATCAACGCCGGAATCTCGCCCGGCGGGGCAGAGATTCCGGGCTGCTATTTCGTCACTGCCCGACCTTTTGCAGCTTCACCGTGGTCTTGGGGCTGTTCTGGATGGTCTGGAAGATCACGCAGTAGCGGTCGGTGAGTTCAAGCAGCTGGTCAAGCTGGTTCTGCGAAGCCTCGGTGTCGATATCGAACCGCAGGCGTATCTCCTTGAAGCCGACCGGCACGCCTTCGGTGACACCCAGCGTACCGCGAAGATCGACGTCGCCTTCCGCGGAGACCTCAGCCGACCTGATCGGAATGTCGAGCACGGCCGCGGCCGCCCGCATCGAGACGCCGGCGCAGGCGATCAGCGCCTCCAGCAGCATGTCGCCGGAGCAGAGTTCCTGGCCGCTGCCACCGGCCATCGGATGGATGCCGGCAAGTGCCAGCCCACGCCCGGTCTCGACCTTGCAAGTCACGGTGGATGCGTCGGCGACGCCCTTGGCCTTCAAGGTGAGAAACGCAGCC
This sequence comes from Mesorhizobium sp. CNPSo 4684, assembly GCF_057784315.1. Classification (NCBI taxonomy): domain Bacteria; kingdom Pseudomonadati; phylum Pseudomonadota; class Alphaproteobacteria; order Hyphomicrobiales; family Phyllobacteriaceae; genus Mesorhizobium; species Mesorhizobium sp. CNPSo 4684. The sequence continues at coordinate 3,931 of NZ_JBWLUX010000027.1, forward strand.
TGCGCATCCCTGCGGTAGAGATCCTTGATCGGCTCCTGCGTGGCGCGAAATGTTGCGATTTCCATGGATTATCTCCTGTCTTGAATAGTCGTTGTCAAAATGGCGAACCGCGGTGGCCTTACTCCGGCACGGCGATGCCGGAGCCGCCGAGTTCCGCCGGAAAATCTCGCAGCTTGGGCAAACCGTCCTTCATCGGCAGCACGGTCTCGGCATAGTTGACGTGAAGCCCAGGCGTGAATTTCACGCCGGGAATCGTCGCCGCGTAGACGTCGACGAGGCCGAGCGGCGGATGGGCGGTCATCAGGTGGCCTCCGCATTTCGTGCAGAACTGGCGATCGCTCATTTCGGTTTTCTCGAAGCCGGACAGGAACTCCGCGCCCTTGGTAACCTTGACGTTCTCCGGCTTCCACAGCGTGAAGGCATTCACCGGAGATGCCGACCAGGATCGGCAGGAACTGCAGTGGCAATAGCCCATTGCCTCGGCGGTTCCGTGCACTTCGATCTCCACGACGCCGCAAAAACACCCGCCTCTATGTACCGTCATGACTTTTGTCCTTGGTTGGTTTCGACAGCGCTCAGCGCCTGCTTTCGGCAGCGCTTGAGCACCGGCGGAGGTTTAGGAGTTTCGCCTGTGAACTGAATGATGCGGCGTCCGCCTTGCTTGACAGCGCGTCCGGAACTGGAAAGGGATGTCCGGCCGGCTTGCCGGATGGGTGCGGGACGAAACGGAATGGCCGGGGATGCTCTGTCTGACCTGTTGAGGACGGTACGTCTTACCGGCGCGACCTTTTTCGACATTGAAGGCCACGAGCCGTGGGCCGTCTGCTCGCCGGCGCCATCATCGATCTTGCCGAAGATTCTGCCCGGCGCGGACCATCTGATCTCCTACCATGTGGTGACCGCCGGCCGCTGCTTCGCCCGCATCGTCGGCCAGGAAGCGATCGCGCTGGAGGCCGGCGAGGTCGTGGTCTTCACCCGGAGCGACCCGCACATCATGTCGAGCAATCCGGCGCTGCGTGCCGATCCGCCGACGGCCGACGTGCTCGACATCGCGACCGCCGGCCGGATGCCGTTTTACATCAATTGCGCCGGGGACGGCGCGATGTCGGCCAGGCTGGTCTGCGGCTACCTCGCCTGCGACGCGCAGCCGTTCAATCCCCTGCTCGAGGCATTGCCGCCGGTGATCAAGGCCGGAGACGCGAAAGGCGATGGCGGCTGGCTCGGCCAGTTCATCAAGCTGGCTGTCACGGAAGTGGCGGAAAAGCGCGCCGGCAGTGAAACGATGCTGACCAAGCTCAGCGAACTGATGTTCGTCGACGTGCTGCGCCGTTACGTGGAATCGCTGCCGCCGCAGCACACGGGCTGGCTGGCGGGCCTGCGCGATCCGCATCTGGCGAAGGCGCTGGCGCTGATCCACGACCGGCCGGCGCACAACTGGACGGTGGAGGCGCTGGCGAAGGACTGCGCGCTGTCGCGCACGGTTCTCGCCGAACGCTTCTCCAGGCTGGTCGGCATGCCGCCAATGCACTATCTCGCCAAATGGCGCATGCAGATCGCCTCGGAACTGCTCAGCGCCGGCAACAGCAACATGGCCAGCATCGCGGCCGAAATCGGCTATGAATCCGAGGCGGCGTTCAGCCGCGCCTTCAAGAAGATGATCGGTGTTCCACCCTCGGCCTGGCGCCTCGGCATCCGGACCCGGTCCGAAAACGACGAGGTGCTTTAGGCCGAGGGGCTGGCAGTTCCAGCTCTACCGATCGGCCAGCGCCAGCTTGGCGCCGAGCATGACGAAGGCGCCGGCGAAGGTGCGGCGCATCCAGGTCAGCACCATCGGCCGTGACACGACGTGGCTGCGGATCGAGGCCGCGAAGATGCCGTAAGCGACAAACACGACGAAGGTCAAAAGCATGAAGACGCTCGAGAGCTCGAGCATCTTCGAGAATGCGTTTGGTTCGGTGGTGCTGACGAATTGCGGCAGGAAGGCAAAGAAGAAGATCGACAGTTTCGGGTTGAGAATGTTGATCAGAATGCCGGAGGCGACGACCTTGGCGGCCGAGCGGGGCGCTGCGTTTTCGTCGACGCTCAAACCGCCCTTCTCCTTCAGCGTGTTCCAGGCCATGTAGAGGAGATAGGCAACCCCGAGATACTTTAGGGTCTCGAAGGCAACAGCGCTCGTGTGCAGCAGCGCCGCCAGGCCGGTGATGGCGGCGGCCATGTGCGGGATGATGCCGAGCGTGCAGCCGAATGCGGCAATGATCGAGGCGCGCACGCCGCGCGAAAGCCCGGCGCTCAGCGTGTAGAGAACGCCGGTGCCGGGCGAAGCCACGACGATCAGCGACGTCAACAGGAATTCGATGCTCATGGATCCTCCAACGCCCCGCCCGCATCGAAAGCTATCGGGTGATGTGAGGTGAGGCAAGCGAGCGTATTCTCCCCCCTCGAGGAGGAGATGGCCGCGAAGCGGCCAGAGGGGCTCGTCTCGCATAGAGCGCCGACGCCCTCTCGTCGCGAACGACGCCGGCGCTTCACGCGCGGCGACCCCCTCTGTCGCCTTCCCCCTCAAGGGGGAGATTAATAAGCGCCATCCCGTGTGCCTTGCGCGCCATCAGGCAATCGTCGCCGCCGGGCATGCAGGCGCGGCAGACGTCGGGGCGGACCTCGTAAATGCCGCAGGCCGTGTGCTTGCCGACCTCGCCGGTCAGCGCCGTACAGCGCACGCCCTCGCAACGCATGCCGGACAGGTTGGCCGCCACAAATTTTTCCGGGATTCGATCGAGCTGCGCATCCTCTTCCATCGAGAAGCGTGGCCATTCGGCGGAGTAGGAACAGCAGGCGCCGCAGCTCTGACAATCGAAGATTGCGGCCGCGTCCTCATCGCCAGACGAAAAGTCTGCGGCGCCAGTCAGGTCGGCGGGCGCGATGGCGGGATGACCGGCAGCTTGCGGCAAGGCGCTATTTCTTCTTGCCTGCCTTGCCCTTCGGCGCGTCCGCCGGCGACTTGAACAGGTCGGTCGCGGCCTCCGTGGCCTTCGGCGCGGCAGCGGGCTTGGCCGGCTTTGCAGCGGCAGCCGTCGCTGCCGGCTGGTCCTTGGCAGAGAATTTTATGGCCATGTCAGTCCTCGTCGGAAAAACGCGATGATGGTGCGCGCGGATTGCGCAAGCGGCCGATCAGCGCCGAGACCGCCGTGATGTTCATTTCCTCGGGCGACCAGTTCCTGGCCTCGGCGATGTGGTGTGCCGCCAGCTCGCGATGCGTGCTGCCGCTGTAGGCGGCATCCTGGTAGGTCACCCGCTCAAGGGTCTTTTTGTCCTCGCGGACATATTCGATCAGGTAGTTCGGGGCTTCGGCGCGGCCGCGCACGCCGACGCGCACCTGGGCATCGCCATGCGCGCGCTTGCAGCGCTCGAGTTTTTCCAGCACGCGGCGGACATATTCGACCGGCTTGTCCAGGCCTTCGACCATGGACGCAATGGTCGAATCGGCATCGATCGGTGTAGGCGGTACGCGCTTGGTGGCCATCAACGTTTACCTGCCCGCTTCGGCAGCGCCGCAAGGGCGGCGGCCGCTGCCATTTCGTCGGCTTCCTTTTCCTTGCGCAGTTCGCGCAAGCGTGCGGTCTTGGCTTCGCGTGCCTCGCTGATGGCATCACGCTCGGACAGGATGCGGTTGAGCGACATCGACTGGGTTTGCGTCTTGCTGAACAGCGAGCCGGCCTGGTCGGCGGTCTTCGATTGAGTGGTCAAAACTTTCTCCTGTCGGGAGCCTGATGCCGATAGAGCGAGACCGGTCGTCACGACCAAAGCAGTACGGCATCGGGGCAATACGGGCGGTTCAGATTGCTGGAGCGTCCCTTAGCACGTTCCGGCCGGCGTGCAGCGCACTTTTAGCGGCATGACACGCAAAATGAAAAAGGCCAGGCACCGCCTGACCTTCCATGGAAGCGCCGCGCATCCAGTTGGATGCGCAAGGCACTCCTTTCAGCCTTTCACCGGTGCCAGTACATCCGTGGTCACCGGAAGGCCGAATTTCGTATCAGGCCGCCTTCAACTGGTCGGCGGACATCTTGCCCGACTTGTTGTCGCGGGTCATCTCGTAGCCAAGCTTCTGACCCTCGACGATGTCACGCATGCCGGCGCGCTCTACGGCCGAGATGTGGACGAAAACGTCGGCGGAGCCGTCGTCAGGCTGAATAAAACCAAAACCTTTGGTGGCGTTGAACCATTTCACTGTGCCGGTGGCCATGAAGAACCCTTTCCCTGGCAAATATTCGTTCACCATTGTGCGACTGCACAACAGCGTTTGTCTCGATTTTTGATGGGGAAGTTCGTCAAAGGCGCGCATGCGTGCGCGGATAACAAAAGTCGGTCAAACAAATATCGACATGTGTCTTGTAGACTTCTTTTGGCACCGAGTCAATTTCTGGTTTTCCCGCGGCCAGAATTCAACCTGGGGATGCCGAGCCGTGACGCCTCAACTGGCGAGCCGGCACAGCCGAAGGCGGGCGTAAAAAAAAAAAATACACCGGGCGCGGAACCATTCCCAAGTCGGCGCATTTTTATGGTGTCAGCAGTACAGAGAGCAATCTCAGAATGCTGGCAACAGGACGCCTCCCGCACACTATACGTTGCGAGAGGCGTTCTTGTATGGGCCGGGGTTCAAGCTTTCTCCCGGGTAATTGACGCGCTTCCGTACGGAAAGCAACTCGCTTCAACAGTCCCAGGCTACAGGATCGCGCTGATCAGCGGCAGGATCTCGTAGTGGAAACCACGGCCCGAGCTCGACACCGGATCGCCGTCGGTCACCGCCCTCGCCTCGGCTTCGCTCCCAACACGCAGGATCAGCAGACCCCAAGGGCCGGCCGGGTCGGCGACCGGGCCGGCCAAAATCATGGTGCCCTCGCGCAGCTTGCCACGCAGATAGTCGGCGTGCCGGCCCATCAGTTCCCTCTCCTCCTCCGTCATGGTGAAGGCGAAGTCCGGCCGAGGCGGGATCAGCCGGCAGTGATGGCTCCTTGGTTTCGCTCGGTCCGTCATTGCTGGCCATCGGTCCCTCCCCAGGGGATGTCGTCAGTCGACCATCTGTCGACCTATTCGTCGGGGCCGGGTTCCGGCCACGTCTCCTTCGCCGCTTCCGCATACCAGTGCCGCATTGCCGGCGTTGCCAGCACCGCATCGACATAGGAGCGTGTGTCGGTCGCCAGTTCGCCACCATAGGTGTCGAATCGGGTAACGACCGGCGCGTACATGGCATCGGCCGCGGTGAAATGGCCGAACAGGAAGGGGCCGCCCTTGCCATATTGTTCCCGGCACTGGCGCCAGATCGTCTCGATACGTGCCCGCTGCAGTTCGCCTTCGGCGTCGAGCGGCTTGTGCCCCTTGGGCCGGCGCAGATTCATCGGCCAGCCATAGCGCACCTCGCGAAAGCCGGAATGCATCTCGGTCGCCACCGAACGGGCCAAGGCACGAGCGCCGATATCCTGCGGCCAGAGGTTTTTCTCCGGAAACAGATCGGCCAGATATTCAAGGATGGCAAGGGTTTCCCAGACGATCCTGCCATTGTGATTCAGGATCGGCACGAGGCCTGTCGGCGACACTTTCGCCAGATTGCCAAAGGTCTCGGGCGTGCGCAGGCGCACGAAGCCTTCCTCGAACGGTATCTCCAGATGCTTCATCGCCACCCATGGCCTCAGCGACCAGGATGAAAAGCATTTGTTGGCGATGATGAGCGTGAATTCGGCCAAGACGGTCTCCCCCAAAATTTTCGTCACACTAGCCGCTCATACGATGGCGGCAAGCATCCAGGCGACCAGATAGGCAACCAATGCGACGATGATTTGCTGTCCAGGGAACCTAAGCCACGCCTGCCCGTTTGCCCCCTGCAAATAAAATCCCAGGAGATGCAAAGATGGTGAACAAGGATCAGGTCGCCGGCGTGGCAAAGCAGATCAAGGGTTCGGTCAAGCAGGCTGCCGGCAAGGCGACCGGCAACAGGCAGACCCAGGCCGAAGGCACGGCCGACAAGATCGCTGGCAAGGTGCAGAAGGCCTACGGCGACGTGAAGGACAAGGTAAAGAAAGCACTCTGATCCGATCTTTGCAGCCAACGAAGAAGGCGGCCCTAGGCCGCCTTTTTCGTGCGCGCTGTCAGAAGGTCAGTTTCTTGCTGAAGGCGTTGTTGAACTTGACCTCGCCATGGTCACCGGTGGCCTCGCCCAGCACCACATCCATGGCCTCGCCGGTTACTTTCGCCAGCGCAAAGCCACCCATATAGGCGGCCTTCGGCTTGAACAGGTCGAGACCGTCGCTGTTGTAGATCATCGGCACTTCGTGCTGGTGGCCATGGAAGATGGCGATGACGTTGTAGCCTTTCAGCGCTGCAAGCAGCGCCTGCCGGTCGGCCTCGCTCCACCAGTGCGGCGCGCCTGAGCCGTCATCGTCATAGGTGCGCTTGGCCGGATCCCAGCGCTCGACCGAAAAAGTATCCCAGCCATAGTGCTGGAACAGGATGACGGGACGGCCGTCCGCGGCGTAGGTTGCCAGATCCTGCTTCAGCCATGGCAGGCTGCTCACCGCGCCGTGGCCGGTGTCGCCGGCAAATCGATGCGTCTGGACCAGATGCAGGCCGCCCCAATCCCAGGAATAGCAGTCGGTGTCGACATCGTATTCGGTGGCCGGCACTGGCGGTTTGAAGAACACGCCCGGGCGGTGGTTGACCTCGACATAGTCGCGCAATTCACGCCGGTACCAGTCGACATGCGGCGGCGAGCCGTTCTGGTCGAGATCGTGGTTGCCCAGCCCGACATAGACTGGCATGTGCACACGGTCCGGGCCGATGCCCTGGCTGTAGCGCTGGCTGAACTGCAAGAGCTGCGTGCCTTCGCTGGGTTCTGTGATCTGGCCGCCGCCATCGTCGGTGATGTCGCCGCCGACGACGAGGCCGAGTGGCGCGCCGATGCGGCTGCCGGCCGAACGCAGGCCGGTCGCAACACCATCGATCTCGGCCGGCCATTGCCGGTCGGCCAAGCCATTGAGGGCCGCGACATTGCGCAACAGCGCGGCATCGGTCTTGCCTTCCTGCAGGCAATTGGGGCTCAGGCCGCTCGCCATGCGACAGGCATGGACATCGGCGATGAACAAGAAGGTGGCGTCGATCGGCTGGATACGCTTTCCGGTCTGGCCGAGAGCGGCGCGCGGCATCATGCCAGCCATGGCAACGCCGGCTGCCTGTGCGAGGAATTTGCGCCGGGTCGAGATGCGATTCATGGTGTGAGTTTCAGCACAACCGGCGCCCCGCCGTCCAGTTGCCACGCATGGCAGGTCGACACCGCACCGTGGCGCTGGCATTTTTTCCGCGCCGGTGCACATTGCGCGGGCAGAGGAGGACTTCATGAAAGGTGCTTCGATAGGCATGGTGCTGGCCGGGTTGCTGCCGGCGGGTGCGGTGCATGCCGCCGATTGCGTCGACGCAAAATCGGCCAAGGCCGGTTTCGTTCTGGAAATGCCCGGCATCCGTAGCGAGTTCCGGCCGGTGGCTGGCGGCATGGTCTCCGTCGCCAACACTTACGAATCGCAATCGCCGCAGACACAGTTCCTGTTCGGCGGCCTGGTCGAAGTGTTTCGCGACAGCGACACCGGCCGGGTGGCCATGATCCCGTTTTCCGATCTGCGAAAACTGTTTCCGCTGAAGACGGGGGCAAAGAGCACGATTGAATTCGTTGAGCTGTCGCCGAACAAGCAGCCGAAGAGCACCAAGACGCTGAGCCTGGTCGTCAAGGGCAAGGAGACGTTCAGCGTCGGCGGTTGCAAATACAACGTACTGGCGGTCAAGGAGACCTTCAAGAACGGCTCTGGCGAGACGCTGGACACATTCACCGCGCTCTATGCCCCCGATCTGCAAGCGGCACTCGCGCGGCGCTACGATGAAGGCACCAGCGCGGAATCGGTGAACGGTTACACGACGATCAAACCGCTTGCCAACTAGAACAGCGCTGGTCTGGCCTCAAGGTTTTCCCGGCCGTAGCAGAATCCTGCGACGCCGCTTCGCTCTGCTCGGGAATGGCGGCGTTGGGCTGCCCTCAAGTTCGGCCAGGCAATCGCGCAATACGGCAGCATCCTGCGCCGTCTTGGCCATCGACATGGCGCCGGAATAGGCGGCGACGGCGAGGGCCGCAAAGCGGTCGGGATCGGTGCCTTGCTCCCTTCCCGCCTGCTGATCGGCCCTGATCTTGTCGGCGATCGCCTGACGCCATTCGGCGAAGATTCGTGCAAGGGCGGCACGGAAATCCGAATCGGCGAGCGACAATTCATGCGCCAGATTGTTGAGCGGACAGCCGCGAACGAAGCCCTGCTGCTCCAATTCAGCCGCCACCGCCTCGAAGACTGCGCGCACGCCTTCGCGCGCCGTATCAGCCGCCCTTACCGGACCGATCCAGGTCTCCTCCAGGGCGGCAGCCACCCGCTCCTCGATCACCGCCAAGGCGAGCGCCTTCTTGGTGGGGAAATGGTGATGCAGCGCGCCGCCGGTGACACCGGCGGTAGCCATCAGGTCAGCGAAGCTGGATGCATTGTAGCCGCGCGCCTGGAACGACGCTTCGGCGACATCGAGCACCTTGTTGCGCAGGCCTTCGGGATCGTTGGTGCGTTTTCGCGGCGGCCCTTTTGGGACCTGAGCAATCTCTGCTGACATTTGCGAACGATAGCAGATTGACAAAACAGGACAACCGGTCTGTTTTATAAACCGGATGATCATCCTGTTTTGGAGACGACACAATGACCGGGCCCCTGAATGTGCCTGCAACGGCCAGTCTGCTCGCCTCACCGGTCGTCGAGTTGCGGCAATACACGCTAAAACCCGGCCGGCGCGAGACTCTGATCGAGATCTTCGACAGCCAGTTCATCGAAGGCCAGGAAGATGCCGGCATGACCATCATCGGCCAGTTCCGCGACCTCGACCGGCCCGACATGTTCGTCTGGCTGCGCGGTTTTGGCGACATGGAAGCGCGGAAGGAGGCGCTCACCGCCTTCTATGACGGGCCGGTATGGGCGGCGCACCGTGACGCCGCCAATGCGACGATGATCGATTCCGACGATGTGCTGCTCTTGAAGCCGGCCTGGCCAGGCGCCGGTTTCGACCTGTCGGGCGCGCAGCGAGGCGCTTTGCCGGAGCATGGAAAGTCGAGCGCAGACAATTGCTTGACCGGTATTGTTGTCATCCGGATTCATCATCTGCGGCCTGGCGCCAAGGCCGATTTCGCCGGCAATTTCGAAACGGATACCGTTCCGATCCTTGCCGCCGCCGGCGGGCGGTTGCTCGGCGCCTTCATCACAGAACATGCCGAAAACAGCTTTCCCCGCTTGCCGGTGCGCCTGGGCGAAAACGTCTTCATCGCCGTCACGGGTTTCGACAGTGTCGAAGCGCATGGTCGCCATGACGCAGCGCTTGCCGCCTCGCCATGGTGGCAGTCGTTTCAGCAAGCGGCCGATACGACCAGGCCGACTGAAACTTTGCGCCTGTCGCCGACGTCGCGATCGCTGTTGCGGTAACTGGATCGGGACGGGACCTACCGAAGTTCATACTGAGCGATAGGCCGGCGGCTTGACCGCAATCGCCGATCGGCATTGCTTTCCTGACCTGGAACAGCGAGAGCATCCGATGCGACTTGGCCTTCAATGAGACTTTCTGGCAAACGGGCACTGGTCACCGGCGGTTCGGATGGCATCGGCTTGGCCATATCGGAAGCCTTTTTGCGTGAAGGCGCCGAAGTATTGATCGTTGGCCGCGACACCAAAAAGCTCGAAGCCGCACGCCAGAAACTGACGGCCGCAGGCAGCGTGGAGACCCAGTCGGCCGATCTTTCAACCTCTTCCGGCATCGATGCCGTGGTCGAGCGGGCGAAAGCAGCCGGCCCGCTCGACATCCTCGTCAACAATGCCGGAGTCGCCTATCTGGTGCCGTTCGAGACCGTCACCGCGGACCAGTTCCAGCAATCCTTCGCCCTCAATGTGGCGGCGGCGTTCTTCCTTACCCAGCAGCTTTTGCCGCATCTCGGCACCGGCGCCTCGGTGATCAACATCTCGTCCTACTTCGCCAACAAGATGATCCCGAAACGACCGTCGAGCCTCTATTCGCTATCGAAAGGCGCGCTGAACTCGCTGACCAAATCGCTCGCCTTCGAGCTCGGCCCGCGCGGCGTTCGCGTCAACGCGATCGCGCCCGGCACCGTCGACACCGCCATGCGGCGGAAGTCGATCGTCAACCTGCCGGCCGAGGCGCAAGCCGAGCTCAAGGCCTATGTCGAGCGAAGCTATCCACTCGGTCGCATCGGCAGTCCCTCGGATATTGCCGGCATGGCGATCCATCTCGCCAGCGATGAAGCGGCCTGGACCAGCGGCGGCATATTTGCGGTCGATGGCGGCTATACGGCCGGTTGACGCCTACGCCTTGGAAACAGCGCCATCCCAGTCCTTGAACCCGAGCCTTCCCACTTCGTCGAGGATCTGCTCGCGGATCCAGCGATGCGGCTGCTCGTCGTCGCGGCGGGCGTGCCAATACATCCTGACCGCGGGCGAAGGAATCGAGATCGGCGCTTGATAAATGCCGATCGGCAAGGATTTTGCGGCCGCCGCCGCGAACTGTGTCGGGACGACGGCCAGGCAGGGTCCGCCCGCCACCGCCAGCGCGACGGCCTGGAAATGCGGCAAGGCGAGCGTGACCCGGCGCGTCCGGCCCATCCGGCCCAGCGCGTCGTCGGTGAAGCCCGCCATCGAGCCGTCGATGGAGCGCAGCGCGTGCGGCAGCGCGCAGAAGAGTTCGAGCGGCACCTGCCCGCCCTCGGCCACGCCAGCCTGCCTGAGCGCCGCATTGTCCTTCGCCGCGATGACAGCGAAGGGCGAGGCGAACAATGGGACGCTCGACACCCAGTCCGCGACCTCCAGCGGACGCTCCAGCGCCACGTCGATCTGATCCTCCTGCAGCAGCCTCGAGACATCGCCGATGGCGCTGTCGAGGAAGCGAAAGGATACGCGCGGCGCCACCACAGCGATGCGCGCGGCAAAGGGCGGCATCAGGAGCATGGAAAAGAAATCGGCGCCCATGAAGGTGAAGGTTCGTTCCAGCCTGGCCGGATCGAAATCGGTCGCCGGCTGGAAGGCGCGCTCGATCTCGCGCAGCGCCGCGCGAACCGGCTCGGCCAGGCTTTCGGCGCGCGGCGTCGGCACCATGTCGTTGCCGCGCCGCACGAAGAGCTGGTCGTTGAGCGCGTGGCGCAGGCGGTTGAGCGCGGCACTCACAGCCGGCTGGCTGAGGCCGATCTGCTCGCCGGCGCGCGTCGCGCTTTTCTCGCGCAGAAGCGCATCGAGCACCCTCACCAGATTGAGATCGAGCGCATTCAAATTCATCGCATCAATCCGCCCCATACGATCATTCGATTTCCATCGCCCGTCCGTCCTTGATTAGGTCGCCGTCAAAGCCGCTCCGTCGGAGCCCAACGAAGGGAGAGGAATTACGACAATGATCAACAGCGCCTTCGCAGGCAAGCAACTCCTTTGGTTCAACAATACGCTCATCGCCATCCAGGTCTCGTCGGCCAACGGCGAGGACGGCATCTGCGTCATCGAGCATCGTGTGCCCTATGGCGACTCCCCGCCGCTGCATGTGCATCGCAATGAGGACGAGGTGTTCCACATCCTGGAAGGCCGCCTGCGCTTTCAGATCGACGGCCGCGAGCGTATCGTCGGCGCCGGCGAGACGGTGCTCGCGCCGAAAGGCCTGCCTCATACCTATATAGTCGAGTCTCCCGAAGGCGCGCACACGCTCACCGTCACGCGCGGTTCGGATTTCGAGACGATGGTACGCAGGGCAAGCCGCCCGGCCGAACGGCCGGACCTGCCGCCGATGGCGGCGCCGACGCCTGAGATGATCGCGGCGCTGACGAGGCTTTGCGCTGAAAACGGCATCGATATTCTCGGACCGCCGATGGGGTGACAGCTTATCTCCCCCCTCGAGGGGGAGATGGCCGGTAGGCCAGAGGGGTCGGTGCGCGGAGCGCTAGCCTCCTCTGTCGATGATAGAAGGTCGCATCAGGACGTACCGACCCCCTCTGTCGCCTTCGGCGACATCTCCCCCTCGAGGGGGGAGATTAGCTGCGCCCTTCAACCGATTCGCATCGTCGCCCTTCGCAATCTTCGCTTGAAGGGATTTGTGCAACGCGATACGCCGTTGCCGAATTCGATCGTCGGAGAGACAAGTGACCGCTGCCAAGACCAGAACCGAAACCGACACGTTCGGCCCCATCGAGGTCGCCGCCGACCGCTATTGGGGCGCGCAGGCGCAGCGTTCCCTCGGCAATTTCAAGATCGGCTGGGAAAAGCAGCCGGCCTCGATCGTGCGCGCGCTCGGCATCGTCAAGCGGGCGGCGGCGGAAGCCAATATGGAGTTGAAGCGGCTCGATCCGGCCATCGGCAAGGCGATCATAGTGGCGGCGCAAGAGGTCATCGACGGCAAGCTCAACGACCATTTCCCGCTGGTGGTGTGGCAGACCGGCTCGGGCACGCAGTCCAACATGAACGCCAACGAGGTGATCTCCAACCGGGCGATCGAATTGTTGGGCGGCGTCATGGGCTCGAAGAAGCCGGTGCACCCCAACGACCACGTCAATATGAGCCAGTCGTCGAACGACACCTATCCGACGGCCATGCACATCGCCTGCGCCGAGCGCATCGTGCATGACCTGTTGCCGGCGCTGAAGCATCTGCATGCCGCGCTCGAGGCCAAGACCAAGGCCTTCGCCCACATCATCAAGATCGGCCGCACCCACACGCAGGACGCCACCCCCCTCACGCTTGGCCAGGAATTTTCGGGCTATGCCGCGCAGGTCGCCTCCTCGATCAAGCGCATCGAGATGACGCTGCCCGGCCTGCAGGAACTGGCGCAGGGCGGCACCGCGGTCGGCACCGGCCTTAACGCACCGGTGGGTTTTGCTGAAAAGGTGGCAGACCGCATCGCCGCCATCACCGGCATCGCCTTCGTCACCGCGCCGAACAAGTTCGAGGCACTCGCCGCGCACGATTCCATGGTGTTCTCGCATGGCGCCATCAACGCCGCCGCCGCGGCGCTCTTCAAGATCGCCAACGACATCCGCTTCCTCGGTTCTGGCCCGCGCTCGGGCCTTGGCGAACTGTCTCTGCCAGAAAACGAGCCGGGCTCCTCGATCATGCCGGGCAAGGTCAACCCGACGCAGTGTGAGGCGATGACGCAGGTCTGCGTGCAGGTGTTCGGCAACAATGCCTCGCTGACCTTCGCCGGCAGCCAGGGTCATTTCGAGCTCAATGTCTACAACCCGCTGATGACCTACAACTTCCTGCAGTCGGTGCAGCTGCTCTCCGATGCCTCGATTTCCTTCACCGACAATTGCGTCGTCGGCATTGAAGCGCGCGAAGACAACATCAAGGCGGCACTCGACCGCTCGTTGATGCTGGTAACCGCACTCGCCCCGACCATCGGCTACGACAATGCCGCCAAGATCGCCAAGACCGCGCACAAGAAAGGCACGACCTTGCGTGAGGAAGCGCTGGCCACCGGGCTGGTCAGCGCCGCCGACTATGACCGGCTGGTGCGGCCCGAGGACATGACGCATCCGGGATAAGCAGTTCCAGTCGCGTCGCGATTCCCTGGGAATTGCGTAGCCATCAGAGAATTTGACGGCGGGAAAAGTTACTGCCGTCAAAGGCTGATCCGACACGAATTTTGCGCCCTTCGTCCGATCACGGAAATGTAAGCTCTGTGAACAATGTGTCGCCGGTCTGGTGGCTTTGGTGAACAGTCGGCTTGGTCTATCTGACGGGGCATCAACCCTTTTCGGAGAGCCACCATGTCCATCAACACTTCCACTGCCGGCGCCAGCACCGCGTCCAACAGTTCCACCACCATCCTGCTCGGCCGCATCCTGCTTGCCGCCATCTTCCTGCTTTCCGGCTTCGGCAAGCTCACCGCCATTTCCGGCACCGCCGGCTACTTCGGCGCCATGGGTCTGCCGGTGCCGACCGTAACGGCCATTGTTGTCGGCCTGATCGAATTGCTCGGCGGCATTGCCATCCTCGTTGGTTTCCAGACCCGCATCGCTGCCTGGGTGCTCGCCATCTTCACCATCGCAACGGCTCTTGTGGCCCATACCGGCTGGGCCGACCAGAATCAGATGATCCATTTCCTGAAGAACGTCGCCATCACAGGCGGTTTCCTTCTGCTGGCTTCCTCTGGCCCGGGCGCCTACTCGATCGACGCCAAGCGCGGCTGAGCTTTTCCCCTCCCAAGCCTGAAAAAAGAGCGGCGCGGAATTTTCCGCGCCGCTTTTTCGTTATCTGTCTAAACGCGCCCGCGTCCCACCCCTGCTAGGATCGGTGGCAGAACAGCCGGCGGACAGACAACGGAGACGACCATGCCTCGCGACGCACTGCTCCTGCTTTCCCGGCTGCTGCTCGCCGCGCTGTTCATCCCGTCCGGTTACCATGCACTTGCCGACATTGCCGGCACATCAGGCTATTTCGCCGGCCTCGGCGTGCCGCTGCCGACGCTTGCCGCCTGGGGCACAGGGCTGTTCGAGCTGATCGCCGGGCTGTTGATCCTGGTCGGCTTTCAGACGCCGGTCGTGGCCCTGCTGCTTGCCGCCTTCTGCATCGTCGCGGGCACCATCGGCCATTACGGCCAGGGTGGCGACGATCCAATGCTCGCCTTCATGCACCAGCAGATGCTGATGAAGGACATTGCCATCGCCGGCGGGTTCCTGGCGCTGGCCATGGCTGGTGCAGGCGCCTGGTCGATCGATGGGCGGATCGCTGCGGGCCGCGGCTGAGCGCGTCTGGACTACTTCACTGACACGCTCTGCCCGCCTTCAACCGCCAGCACCAGCCGGCGGTTGGTGATCCGCGCCAGTTGCGCCAGACGGCCGGCCGGGCGCTCGCCGTAGAGGTCCGAGAGCGAAGCCGGCAGCACCAGCGCCAGCGTGCCATTGCCGCGGTTTTCCCATGTCAGTCTTGGCATGACGCCGGGCATGGCCGCGGTCAGCAGATAGACGACGCGCAGCACCGCCGCCAGGATGCGGGCGCGCTCGAGATAGCGCGGCGTCGCCAGCCCACGAATTTCCGGCGCGGCATCGTTGAACACACCCTCATGGCGGAACAGGCTGACCAGCGCCAGGAAGGCACGGCCGGGATGGTCGACGCCGATGAAGGAGGCGTGGGCGATGATGTTGAGCGACTGCTTGCCGCGATATTCCGGGTGTGCGCGCCAGCCTATATCGGCCAGCAGACAGGCGGCATGGCGATAGCGCGCCTCATCCTCCGTCTCGTCGATGCCGAAGGCGGCAAAGGTCTTGCCCGTCCATTCGACAAGCTCATGCGCATGGGTGACGGAACGCGAGCGCAGCCGGGCCAGTTCCTCCGAGGCGGAGACCAGCGGATCGGCCTTCTGCTCGGCCTGGTCGAGCAACGAATAAAGGAACCCTTCGCGCACGCCAAGCGCCGAGACGATGATCTTCGACGGCTGCATCGCCGCCATGATCTCCTGCAGCACGACCGCGCCATAGGGCAGCAGCGAGCGGCGATTCTTGGAGACGCCTTCGATACCGCGGACCTTCTCGATCTCGGGCCGCGCCACCTGCTTGAGGAAACTCAAAGCACTTTCGGTCGATATCTCATAATGGTGCATGACGCCGAGCGGATAGTTGCTCATTTCCATGTGCAACCGGGCGAGGTTTCGCCAGGTGCCGCCGACGGTATAGAAGGGCCTGCCCTGCCCGCCCTTCAGAAGCTTGGCCCGCGCCAGTTGCTCGCGCGTGATCTTGGCCGCCTGGGCGAGCGAATTCTTCGCCATGTCCTGCAGCCGCAGGCCGCCCAGCGGCAGCGTGATGCCGTCGCCGATCGCCTCGCCATTGATGTCGATGAGCTCCAGGCTGCCGCCGCCAAGGTCGCCGGCAATGCCGTTGGCCGGGTGGAAGCCGGAGATGACGCCGAGCGCCGAATAATGCGCCTCCTCCCGGCCGGTCAGCACGCGGATCTCGGTCTTGAGCACATCCTCGGCGCGGTGGATGAAATCGGGGCCGTTGATCGCCTCGCGGGCAGCGGCGGTCGCCAGCACATACATGTGCTCGGCACCGGCCTGGTTGGACAGCGCGCGGAAGCGGCGAAACTCTTCCATCGAGCGGGTCACGCCCTCGGGATCGAGCTTGCCGGTCGACACAATGCCGCGACCGAGGCCGGCCAGCATCTTTTCGTTGAACAGCAGGGTCGGCGAGCGCGCCAGCCCTTCATAGATGACAAGGCGGATCGAGTTCGAGCCGATGTCGATGATGGACAGCGGTCGGCGATCCTGTAGCCGGCCCTGGGAAGTTGAAATCATCAGCCGGACGCTGCAGCGTTTTTCTTGCGGCGCTTGAACTGCGCGATGCGCTTGGGCGCATGCGACTTCAGCGCATCGCCCCGTCCGGACAGGCTGGGATTGGTCATGAAATATTCCTGCGCGTTGAACGGTTCCTCACCCTCCTCCAGCGCCACGCGCCGGGAGGTTCCGTCAGCCAATACGTCGAAACTTTGCTGGTTGTCCATGATGTTGCCCAGCATGATCTGGCCAAGTATCTGTTCATGCACAGTTGGATTGGTGATCGGCACCATGGTCTCGACGCGGCGGTCGAGATTGCGCGGCATCAGGTCGGCCGAGGAGATGTAGACGATCGCCTCGTCCGAGGGCAGGCCATGGCCGTTGCCGAAGCAGTAGATGCGGCTGTGTTCGAGGAAGCGGCCGACGATCGACTTGACCCTGATGTTTTCCGACAGGCCCGGCACCTGCGGCCTAAGGCAGCAAATGCCGCGCACGACGAGGTCGATCTCGACGCCGGCGCGGCTGGCGTCATAGAGCGCGTCGATGATGTTCGGATCGACGAGCGCGTTCATCTTCATCCAGATGCGCGCCGGCCGGCCGGCCAGCGCATGGCCGATCTCGTCGGTGACGTGCTTCAGGATGCGGCTGCGCAGGGTAAACGGCGAGATGGCGATCCGCATCTCATCGGTCGGCTCGGCATAGCCGGTGATGAAGTTGAAGAGCTGCGCGACATCGCGCGCAATCGTCGGATCGGTGGTGAAGAAGGACAGGTCGGTGTAGATGCGCGCGGTGACCGGATGGTAATTGCCGGTGCCCAGATGCACATAGTTGCGCAGCTTGCCGTCCTCGCGCCGCACCACCAGCGACATTTTCGCATGGGTCTTCAACTCGAGGAAGCCGAACACGACCTGGACGCCGGCGCGCTCGAGGTCGCGCGCCCAGCGGATGTTGGCTTCCTCGTCGAAGCGCGCCTTGAGCTCGACCAGAGCGGTCACCGACTTGCCGGCCTCGGCCGCATCGACCAGGGCGCGCACGATCGGGCTGTCGTTGGAGGTGCGATAGAGTGTCTGCTTGATTGCCACCACTTCCGGGTCGGCCATCGCCTGGCGCAGGAACTGCACCACCACGTCGAAGGATTCGTAGGGGTGGTGGACGACGATGTCCTTCTCGCGGATGGCCGCGAAACAATCGCCGCCATGTTCGCGGATTCGCTCGGGAAAGCGCGGATTGTAGGGCCTGAATTTGAGATCGTCGCGCGGCACGGAGACGATCTCCGAAATCTGGCTGAGCGCCAGCGGGCCGGTCAGAACGCTGATGCGGCTCGAAGAGACGCCAAGCTCGCCGGCAACGAACTCGCGCAATTCGCCGGGCATCGACTTGTCGAATTCGATGCGGATGACCGAACCGCGGCGGCGGCGCTTCAGCGCCGTCTCGAACAGGCGCACGAGATCTTCCGACTCCTCCTCGACCTCGATATCGCTGTCCCGGATGATGCGGAAGGTGCCGGAGCCCTTGACCTCGTAGCCGGGGAACAGCTTGCCGATATAGAGACCGACCGCCTCCTCGAGCGGAATGAAGCGAACATGCTGCTTGCGGTCGGGCAGACGGATGAAGCGCTTCAGCGCCACCGGCAGGCGCAGAAGCGCACTCATCTCCTCGCCATTCTTGCGATGGCGCAATTGCAGCGCCATGGAGAAGCCGAGGTTGGGAATGAACGGAAACGGATGCGCCGGGTCGATCGACAGCGGGGTCAGCACCGGGAAGACCTGATCCTGGAAATGATCTTCCAGCCAGACCTTCTCATCCTTGGTCAGTGCATCGCGGGTGATGCTCTCAATACCTTCCTTGTTGAGCAGCAGCATCAGCGCCGACAGGCTGTTCTGCTGGTCCTCCTGCAGCCGCTCGACCTCGCGCAAAAGCTGTTCGAGCTGCTGCTCGGGCGTGCGCCCGTCGGGGCTCTTGAGCGCGATGCCTTCGCGCACCTGGCCGGCAAGACCGGCGACGCGGACCATGAAGAATTCATCGAGATTGGCGGCCGAGATCGACAGGAAACGGACCCGTTCGAGCAGCGGGTGGTGTTCGTTCTGCGATTCCTCGAGAACGCGCCGGTTGAACTGCAGCCAGGAGAATTCGCGGTTGACGAAGCGGTCGGGATTGCCGCCCTCGGGGCTTGCCACCTCGACATTGATGAATTCGCTCTGCACCGGCTTCAGTTCATTCATGGTTTCCTGCCCGCAACCGTTCCTTTTGGAGCGCCGCACATGCCGGAATGGTCATGGACGCTCTAACATGCCTTTGTGACGCGTGATCCGTCGCGGAATCGCTCGGCTTCCGGGGTCATGCGCTTAACCGGCTCAACTTATCCTCTGCCAGCCTTTTGCGACAGTTTCATTTCATCGATCTTGCAAAGAGAGCTGTTATGATCCAGATGCAGACGAGACTGCGTTAAGGAGACGACGATGGCAGGCGGTTCCATTCCCCATTTCCAGAACGATGCCGGCCATCCGGCGATCGACATCGGTGTCAGGGAATTCATGTGCACCGGCGCCAACCCGCCCTTCGATCATCCGCATGTCTTCCTCGACATGGGCGACGACAATGAAAAGGTCTGCCCCTATTGCTCGACGCTCTATCGCTATTCGGCGAAGCTGAAGGCGACGGAAACGGTGCCGGCCGGCTGCATTTACATCGACCAGGCCGCCTGATCCTGTCGCGGCAAGCCCGATGGAAGACATCAGGTCCCGGCAGGTCATAATCGCCGGGGCCGGCGTCGCCGGGTTGACGGCTGCCCTTGCCTTTGCCGAACGCGGATATGCGGTAAGGCTGTTCGAACAGGCGTCGCGCCTCGAAGCCGCCGGCGCCGGCATCCAGCTTTCGCCCAACGCAACACGCATTCTTCGAAAGCTCGCCGTGCTTGAGCGCCTGCTGCCGGCGGCCTTGCGACCGGAAGCGGTGGTGCTCAAGGATGCCGGGACGCTGCGCGAACTGGCGCGGGTGCCACTTGGGCAAGCCGCCGAAGCGCGCTGGCAGGCGCCCTATCTCGTCGCCCACCGCGCTGATCTGCAGGCGGCACTGCTGGCGCAGGTGGCTGAGCGGCCGGGAATTGAGCTTGTCACGGGTGCACGCGTCAACAGCATCACCGTCAATGCGTCAGATGTTGCCGTGACCGCCGAAGCGGATGGCCGCGCGATCGAGGCAAGCGGCCGGCTCCTGGTCGGCGCCGACGGTGTCTGGTCGTCGGTCCGGGCGCAACTCGCAGGCTTCGGCAAAAGCCGTTTTTCGGGTGAACTCGCCTGGCGGGCAACGGTCGCGGTTGAGAGCGCCGCCGGCGAAGCCTTTGCCGCCATCGGCGCCGCCGATTGTGTCACCACGTTCCTGCATCCCGGCTTCCACATGGTCGCCTATCCCGTCAGCAACGGCCGCGCCTTCAATCTCGCCGCCTTCACCAAGGGCGAGCGCATAGCCGAAGGCTGGTCGGGACATGCCGACCCAGCTGTTCTCGACGGCGCCACGCGCGGCACAGCGCCGGACCTCGCCAGGCTTGTGGCGCTGGCCGGTCCCTGGACGGCCTTTCCGATCCATACGGTCGAACAAACGCGGTGGACGACCTCGCAAGGCATTGCCCTGATCGGCGACGCCGCGCATGCGATGACGCCGTTTGCGGCGCAAGGCGCGGCCATGGCGATCGAAGATGCCGTGACGCTGGCTGACGTCATTGCCGATTTCCCTGTCGATCCGGCGAGGAGTCTTCAGATCTGGGAAAACCTGCGGCGGCCACGGGTTGCCAAGGCAGCGCGTCGCGGCGCTGTCAACCGGTTGGCTTGGCATGCCGCCGGCCCGGTGGCTGTCGCCCGCAATCTCTTCCTGGCCATGCGCTCGCCCGACAAGCTCGCGGCCGATCTCGACTGGCTCTATGGCTGGGAGCCGCAGAAAATCATCAGGCGCTAGACGTCGCCGGGATGCCTACCGTTCTCAGCTAGTTGTAAAGCCGCATCGACAGGCGGAGCGAGGCCGGCAGCGGGTTCCACCAGCCGGTGCGCAGACCGGCGGTGCGCAGGCCCGCCGCTGTCCAGGTGTTGCAACCGACCAGCGCATTGAAATGGCCGTTCGCCTCGAAGAAGCGGTCGAAGCGGGAATAGGCCGCATTCTCGATGACGAGCGGACCGTTCGGCCCTTGCTGGAAGCTCGCTTCGATATAATCGAGCAATGCTGCAAAACGCTGCTCATCGATGTCGAAGCCGGTGACGTCAGGATGCGGCTCGGCAACGGCGCCGGCGATATCGACATGCATGGCCGAGGCGTCCAGCGTCAGCGCCTTGAGCACCGGCACCGCTTTCAGCTCAGACGAGGTCGGTGTCTCCAGATAGAAGGCGCGGCCACCCCAGCCAAATACGATGTAGCGCACCTTGGGAGCATCCACGGCGATGCCGGCATCGACCAGGAAATGGAAGCGTTGGCGTACGGCATCATCGACCGGAATGGCGATGTCGGTGTGGATCGGATTCTTCAGCACAAGAATGTGGCGCGTGCCCTCACCCGCCGCCGATGCCGGCCAGAGCGGGCGCGGCACCAAAGTACCGAGCGTTGCGGCAAGCGCGACCGCAACAACCAGCATGGCCAGGAAACGCAGAGCTCTTCTCATGCGGCGGCGGCTTTGCGGTCTCCCGACGTCATCGTCCGGTCCCAAAATAGCAAAAAAGCCCGACCGCATTGCGGCCGGGCTCTTCTGGCTTGCATGAAAATGCTCAGTGCAGGATCTGCGACAGGAAGAGTTTGGTGCGCTCATGGCGCGGATGGTCGAAGAACTCGGCCGGCGTGTTCTGTTCGACGATCTGGCCCTGATCCATGAAGATCACCCGGTTGGCGACCTTGCGGGCAAAGCCCATTTCGTGGGTGACGCACAGCATGGTCATGCCTTCTTCGGCCAGGCCCACCATCGTCTCCAGCACTTCCTTGATCATTTCAGGGTCGAGCGCCGAGGTCGGCTCGTCGAACAGCATGATGCGCGGGTTCATGCACAGCGAGCGGGCAATCGCCACGCGCTGCTGCTGACCGCCGGACAACTGGCCCGGATATTTGTTGGCCTGTTCCGGGATTTTCACGCGCTTGAGGAAGTGCATGGCGATTTCCTCGGCCTGCTTCTTCGGCGTCTTGCGCACCCAGATCGGCGCCAGCGTGCAGTTCTCCAGGATGGTCAGATGCGGGAACAGGTTGAAGTGCTGGAACACCATGCCGACCTCACGGCGCACCTCGTCGATCTTTTTGAGATCGTTGGTGAGTTCCTTGCCATCGACGATGATCTTGCCCTTCTGGTGCTCTTCCAGCCGGTTGATGCAGCGGATCATGGTCGACTTGCCGGAACCCGAAGGACCGCAGATGACGATGCGCTCGCCGCGCATCACCTTGAGATTGATGTCCTTCAACACGTGGAACTCGCCATACCATTTGTGCATGCCGATGATGTCGATGGCAACATCGGTGGTCGAGATGTGCATCTTCTTGGCATCGACCTTGATCTCTTCGGCGCTGACGGCGTTTTCTATGACCATGGCAGGTTCCCCTTTTTGTTCTTAGCGTTTGTGGCCGGTGTCGAGCCGGCGTTCTGTGTACATCGAATAGCGCGACATGCCGAAGCAGAACAGCCAGAAGACGAAGGCTGCAAAGATCAGGCCGGACTTGGTGGTCTGCGGCGTCGCCCAGCTGGGGTCGGAGAAGTTCTGCTTGACGACACCAAGCAGGTCGAACATCGAGATAATGATGACCAGGCTGGTGTCCTTGAACATGCCGATGAAGGTGTTGACGATGCCGGGAATGACCAGCTTCAGCGCTTGCGGCAGTACGATCAGCGTCATCTTCTGCCAGTAACCGAGGCCCAGCGAATCCGCGCCCTCATACTGACCCTTGGGGATCGCCTGCAGGCCACCGCGCACCACTTCGGCCATGTAGGCGGCGGCAAACAGCGAAACGCCGATCAACGCCCTGAGATACTTGTCGAAGGAAACGCCGGCGGGCAGGAACAGCGGCAGCATGACGCTGGCAAAGAACAGAACCGTGATCAGCGGGATGCCGCGAACGAATTCGATGAAGACCACGCACAGCGTCTTGACGATCGGCATCTTGGAGCGCCGCCCGAGCGCCAGCACGATGCCCATCGGCAGCGACACGGCGATGCCGACGAAAGACAAGCTCAGCGTCACCAGCAGGCCGCCCCACAGCTGTGTTTCGACATGCGGCAGGCCGAACATGCCGCCGACCAGCAGCACGAAGGCAACGATCGGCAGCACCAGGAAGAGCAGGATGGCGTTCAGCCCTTTGCGCGGCACGCGCGGGATCAGCAGCGGCACCAGCAGCACCACGAACAGGATGGCGACCAGGATCGGCCGCCACCGCTCTTCTATCGGATAGCGGCCGAGCATGAATTGGCCGAACTTGGCGTTGACGAAGGCCCAGCAGGCGCCGGACCAGCCGTCGGGCTGAATGCCGCCCTGCGCCGCCGTGGCGCATACCGTGCGATCCGGCCCCACCCACTGGGCGCTGATAAAGGCCCAGTTGATGATGGGCGGCAGGATCATCACCACCAGTGCGATACCAAGGACGGTCAGGATGACGTCGCCCACCGAGCCGACCAGGTTCTTGCGAACCCAGGCCATAGGCCCCCGCACTCCGGCCGGCGCTTGTTGCGCCAGTGCCATTTCGGTCCGCACCCAGGCGGTATCATGTTCCTGCATGGCCGTTACCTCTCCACCAGCGCCATTCTGGCGTTGACCACGTTCATGACTGCCGAGGTCACCAGGCTGATGACGAGATAGACGACCATCATGATCAGCACGCCCTCGACCGCCTGGCCGGTCTGGTTCAGCACCGTGCCGGCTGTCGCGGTCAGGTCGGGATAGCCGATGGCGATGGCCAGCGACGAATTCTTGGTCAGGTTGAGATACTGGCTGGTCAGCGGCGGGATGACGATGCGCATGGCTTGCGGAACGACGACAAGCCGCAGGATCGATCCCGGCCGCAGCCCCAGCGCTCCTGCCGCCTCGGTCTGGCCCTTGCTGACGCCGAGAATGCCGGCGCGCACGATCTCGGCGATGAAGGAGGCCGTGTAACAGGACAGTGCCAGATAGAGCGACAAGAACTCCGGCTTGACCTGGAAGCCGCCGGTCAGGTTGAAGGTCGATTGCTTCGGAAAATCAAAGGTCAGCGGAAAACCGCTCAGCACGTAGGCGAGCACTGGCAGGCCGACGATCAGCGCTAGCGAGGTCCAGAACACGGGAAACTGCTGACCGGTCGCCATCTGTCGCTGACGCGCCGTGCGGGCGACGAACCACGCCAAGGCGAGGCCGACAAGGAAGGCGACCAGGATCAGCCAGGAGCCGTCGCCCCAGACAGCGCGTGGAAAATAGAAGCCGCGCTGATTGAGAAAAGAACCGAACGGCAGGTTGATGCTTTCGCGTACCACGGGCAAGACCGCCAGCACGCCCGAGTACCAAAAGAAGATCACCAGCAGTGGCGGGATGTTGCGGAAGACCTCGACATAGACCGTGCAGATCTTGCGGATCAGCCAGTTGTGCGACAAGCGGCCGATGCCGATGACGAAGCCGATGATGGTCGCGGTGATGATACCGGCACCGGCAACGATGAGGGTGTTGATCAGCCCGACAACAATAGCACGCCCATAAGTGCTGTCCGAGCTGTAGGCGATGGCGCTTTCCGAGATGTCGAAGCCGGCACGGCTTTTCAGGAAGCCGAAACCGGAAGCAATGTGCAGGCGCTGCAGATTCTCGATGACATTGTGGACGATCCACCAGACGCCCGCCACCAGCAAGATGACAACCACCGCCTGGAAGAAAACCCCGCGGACTTTTGGATCGTTGATGAAGGAACCTCGGCTCGGTTCCTCGCGAAGAATTTCCTGCGACGCCATTGGACCCATCCCTGGAAAGAGAAACCGGAAGGCAGACGATCTGCCTTCCGGATCACATTTCGATCAGCGGATCGGTGGCGCGTATTGCAGGCCTCCCTTGGTCCACAGCGCATTGATGCCGCGCGCGATCTTCAGCGGGCTGCCGGTGCCGACATTGCGCTCGAACATCTCACCGTAATTGCCGACCGCCTTGACGATGTTGACGACCCAGTCATTGCTCACGCCGAGATCGGTGCCGATCTTGGTTTCGGGTTCCTGACCGAGCACGCGCTTGATCTCCGGGTTGTCCGAGTTCTTCATCTCTTCGACATTGGCCTGGGTGATGCCCAGTTCCTCGGCCTGCAACAGCGCAAAGTAGGTCCACTTGACGATGTGGTACCACTGGTCGTCACCCTGGCGCACGGCCGGGCCGAGCGGTTCCTTGGAGATGATCTCGGGCAGCACGACATGGTCGGCCGGCGCGCTGAGCGTCAGGCGGATGCCGTAGAGACCCGACTGGTCGGTGGTGTAGACGTCGCAGCGGCCGGCGTCATAGGCGGCGTTGACCTCGTCGAGCTTTTCGAAGACGACCGGGTTGTACTCCATCTTGTTCGCCTTGAAGTAGTCGGCGAGGTTGAGTTCGGTCGTCGTGCCGCTCTGCACACAGACCGCCGCACCTGAAAGCTGCAGCGCCGAATTGACGCCCGGCAGTTTCTTGGCGTTGATCATGAACCCCTGACCGTCATAGTAGGTGACGCCGACGAAGTTCAGGCCAAGTGCGGTGTCACGATTGATGGTCCAGGTGGTGTTGCGCGACAGGATGTCGACTTCGCCGGACTGCAGCGCGGTGAAGCGCTCCTTGGCGCTGAGCGGGGTGAACTTGACCTTGGTGCCGTCACCGAAGACGGCGGCCGCGACAGCGCGGCAGAAATCCACATCGATGCCCTTCCATTCACCCTTGTCGTCAGGCGCGGCGAAGCCGGCAAGACCGGTGTTGGTGCCGCACTGGATGAAGCCTTTCGCCTTGACGTCATCGAGCGTGCTCGCCGACGCGGCCGAAGCCATAAACCCGAGCGCAGCGGCTCCAAGGATGCCAATTGCAATGTGTCTCATAACCCACAGACCCTTTTCTGTTTTCAGGTAAACCCTGATCCTCAGGCAAATCCTGATCTTTTTCCCGTGTGAACCCGGCTCCCATCCGGTGCATTCCGGAACCCCGCGTCGTAACCGACGCCCGGCCCCTCCCATTCACGAACTGCATCGAAGGCGATTATTCCTGTGAGGTCAAGGGAAATGACCGATTCACGACAGCTTTGAAAACCAATTGCCGCGAATGCCTGAAATGCACACAAGAGCACCAGGAAATCGGCAACCCGTGCAAACAAATCAGTCAAAGAAGCAGCCGCACAAGTCCATAGCTCGCGGCAGACTCCGCCCTCACTATAGCGATGCTTTGTTGGAGGCGTGAACCGCGATGGATTGGCCCATGTAAACCCCACCGCTTGGCGGGTCCACGGCTGTTGCGCGGGCTTTGCCACCGCTTTATGGCTGATCTCCTGACATCCTTTGACAGGCGGCGAACCATGGCGACAGACGGCAGCGAACTGGGCATCAACACGCGGCTTGCCCATTCCGGCAACAACCCGCACGACTATTTCGGCTTCGTCAATCCGCCGGTCGTGCATGCCTCGACCGTGCTCTACCCCAATGCCGCGACGATGGCCGCGCGCAGCCAGAAATACACCTACGGCACGCGCGGTACGCCGACCACCGACGCGCTGGCGCATGCGATCGACGCTCTGGAAGGCTCGGCCGGCACGATAATCGTGCCGTCGGGCCTGGCGGCGGTGACCATTCCGCTGCTGGCTTTCCTGTCGGCGGGCGATCACGTTTTGATCGTCGATTCCGTCTATCATCCGACCCGCAATTTCGCCGACACGATGCTGAAGCGGCTGGGCGTCGAGGTAGAGTATTACGACCCGCATGCCGGCGCCGGCATCGCCGGGCTGATCAAGCCCAACACCAAGGTCGTGTTCACGGAATCGCCGGCCTCAAACACTTTCGAGGTGCAGGACGTCCCGGCCATCGTCAAGGCGGCGCATGCGGCCGGCGCCATCGTCATGATGGACAACACCTGGGCGACGCCGCTCTATTTCCGCCCGCTCGACCACGGCGTCGATATCTCGATCCATGCGGCGACGAAATATCCCGCCGGCCATTCCGATGTGCTGCTGGGAACGGTGTCGGCCAATGCGGACTGCTGGAAGCAGCTTTGCGAGACGTTCTACACAATGGGCTGCTGCGCCGGCCCCGACGACGTCTACCAGGTGCTGCGCGGCCTGCGCACGATGGGCGTGCGGCTGGATCGCCATCAAAAGAGCGCGCTTGCCATCGCCGCCTGGCTGGAAGGGCAGCCCGGCGTGGCACGCGTGCTGCACCCGGCGCTGCCCAGCCATCCCGACCATGCCGTGTGGAAGCGCGATTTTTCCGGCTCGAGCGGCATCTTTTCCATTGTGCTCAAGGGCGGCGGCCAGAAACAGCAGCACGCCTTCCTCGATGCGCTGAAGATTTTCGGCCTCGGCTATTCCTGGGGCGGCTATGAAAGCCTTGCCGTGCCGGTCTTCCTCGGCGACCGCGTCGTCGCCAAAGGTCCGTATGACGGCCCGCTCATCCGCCTGCAGATCGGGCTCGAGGATGTCGAGGACCTCAGGGCCGACATCCTGCGCGGACTGGCCGCTGCCGCGGCGGCATGAACCGCAACCTGCCAAGCCGAATCCGCAAACCGGCCCAAAGGCCTGAAAAGACTGGCTGGGAAGCGTTGTGAGACGCCCGATGTCGCAAAGCCGCTCATTGCTCAGCCGTGCGCAATGTTATTTCCCCAGTATGCGGTTTTTCGGATTGGATTGACTTTCAAAGCGGGCAGTCAGCTCGCATTGCAAGCGCTTCGAGCCGCAAATTCCAGCCAGACTGAGCTTGCCATGGCCTTTCGTCTCTTTGTCCCCATTCTCGCCGGCGCGACGCTGCGTGAGCGCCTCATCGCCTGTATCGGCGCGATGGTCGGCATTGCGCTGACCGGGGCGATCGGCGCGCTGGTGCTCGGCAACGGCCCGCATGTGCCGCTGCTGGTGGCGCCAATGGGCGCGTCGGCGGTGTTGCTGTTTGCGGTGCCTGCGAGCCCGCTGGCGCAGCCATGGTCGATCATCGGCGGCAACACCATATCCGCGCTGATCGGCGTGATCGTTACGCATTTCGTGCACGAGCCGACTCTCGCCACGGGCATGGCCGTGGCGCTGGCGATCGCCGCCATGTCGTTCACGCGCTGCCTGCATCCGCCGGGCGGGGCCGCCGCGTTGACTGCCGTCCTCGGCGGACCGGCGGTGACCAGCGCCGGCTTCCTGTTTCCCTTCGTGCCGGTGGCGCTGAATTCCATCATTCTGGTCGCACTCGGCTATGCTTTCCACAGGCTGTCGCGACGCAGCTACCCGCACCGGCCCGCCCCTGCCACCAACAGCCATGGAACGGCAGATCCGCCGGCCGTGCAGCGCGTCGGCTTCCGGCCCGAGGATATCGATGCCGCGCTTGGTGCATTGGACGAGACTTTCGATATCGATCGCAGCGATCTCGAATTGCTGCTGCGCCAGGTCGAACTGCAGGCCATGGTTCGCTCGCACCGAACGTTGCTGTGCGCCGACATTATGTCCCGCGACGTGGTGTCGGTGCCTGAGCACGCCTCGCCCGATCAAGCGCGACAGCAACTCCTCGACCACAACATCCGCACCTTGCCGGTGGTCGACGCGGAGGTAAGGCTGGTTGGCGCCGTCGGCCTGCGCGAGCTGACACGAGCTACCGAAACGGTAAAAGGCGTGATGTCGAACGCCGGCACCGCCTCCCCCGACACACCGGCAATGAGCCTGCTTCCCGTGCTCACCGACGGGCGCAGCCATGCAGTGGTGATCATTGACAGCGAGCGCCGCATCCTCGGCCTGATCACACAGACCGATCTCCTGGCGGCAGCCGCCCGGATACAGACGGCAGACAGGGCGCGGCCAGAAGCTGTAGGATAGATCGCTCCAGGTGCAGAAAGGTCGGGAACCTTTTGTCTGCGGCAGCATCCAATGTCCCGATCAAGCGTCTGGCCAGGGAGAGCGGTCGTGACCAGGAAGTCAGCAATACACACTGTCGCGGTTTCCGCGCCCGGCGACGTGCTGCTTGTCCACCGCGCGATGGCGCACGAGGCGGATGCCTTCCGCGCCATCATCAAGACGCACAACCAGCGGCTTTACCGCATCGCGCGCGGCGTCGTGCGCAACGACAGCGAGGCCGAGGACATCGTCCAGGAGGCCTATGTCCGGGCCTTTGCCGCTCTGGCGACGTTTCGTGGCGATTCTTCCCTGGCGACCTGGCTGTCGCGCATCGTCATCAACGAAGCGCTCGGCCGCTTGCGCAAGAGGCGGCGTACCGTGGCGATGCCTGCGCAAATCATCCAGTTCCCCCTCAACCCAAGTGACGATCCGGAGCGGACGATGGCGCAGCGGCAGATTCTCAGGCTGGTCGAGCGAGCGACCGACAATCTTCCCGATGTCTATCGGACAGTCTTCATTGCCCGCGTTATCGAGGGCCTGAACATCGAGGAAACGGCTGATCTGCTTGGCGTGCGGCCCGAGACCGTCAAGACCAGATTGCACCGGGCGCGTGCCCTGGTGCGCAAGGCGCTGGATGACGAAATCGGCCCGGTGCTGCTTGATGCCTTTCCCTTCGCGGGCCGGCGTTGCGAGCGATTGACCGAAGCGGTCATGAAGCGGCTCGGCTTGCAGGGCTGATCTTCAGCCTTCACCGATTCCTAGGGAACGTTTCTTCCCCTCCCGCATCCAATACGCGTCAACCCAGATGAAGCCCGCCGCCTTAGCGGTCGGGCAAAGGAGATGCCATGTTTACTCGACACATAGCCGCGCTCGCCACCGTGCTGCTGATGGGCACGGCCCCGCTGGCGCAGGCTGCGGACAAGCCTACCGATCCGCAGATCGCCCATATAGCCTACACCGCAGGCACGATCGACATCGAGGCAGCCAAGTTGGCTATCAAGACGTCAAAGACCAAGGAGGTTGTCGATTTCGCCAAGGACATGGAGCGCGACCACGAGGCAGTCAACAAACAGGCGCTCGACCTGGTCAAGAAGCTCAAGGTGACACCGGAAGACAACGCCACCAGTCAGGCGCTGAGCGCGGCAGCGAAAGAGGAGCGCGCCAAGCTCGCCAAGCTCGAAGGTGCCGCCTTCGACAAGGCCTATATCGAAAACGAGGTCGCCTACCACAAGCAGGTCAATGGCGCCCTTGAGACGCTTTTGATCCCCTCCACCAGCAACGCCGAGTTGAAGAGCCTGCTGGAGACCGGCCTGAAGATTTTCCAGGGCCATGAACAGCACGCCAAGCATGTTGCAGGCATGTTGAAGTAAGGACAAGTCCCATGTCGAAACGGCAGCTGTGGATTGCACTGGTGCTGGTCTTCGGGACCTCACCCGTGCAGGCCGAAACCATTGAGGTCACCATCGACAAGCTCGTCTTTTCGCCAGCCACCGTCGAGGCGAAGGTCGGCGACACGATCAAGTGGGTGAACAAGGACGTGTTCGCCCACACGGCTACCGTCAAGGGTGGCTGGGAAGTGATGATCCCGCCGAAGGCAACAGCGAGCCTGACCCTGCAGAAGGCGGAAGCGGTCGACTATTTCTGCCGCTTCCACCCCAACATGAAAGGTCATCTGGCGGTGACGGCGCCTTGATCCCGTTCTACAAGCCGGTCCTGCTGCGTGGACGCTCGCCTGGCTTCATCCAGCCGGGTGATGTGCGTCCACGAGCCGTTACAGCCCGGCTGGCGGCGTGCGATCCAGGCATCCAGCCCTTCGCGCAGATCAGCGGTCGGGGCCATGCGGGCGAACTGCTCGGCCTCGACCAGCAAACCCTCGGCTATGCTGTGGTTGAGGCCGCGCGCCACCGCGGTGAGGATCGCGGCAATTGCCGCCGGGGAGTGCGTGACGATGCGCCGGGCGAGATCGAGCGCGGCCGGCATCAGTTCCTCGTGCGGCACCACCTGGTTGACGAGGCCGAGTTCGAGGGCGCGCGGCGGCGGGAACCAATCGCCGGTCAACAGCAGTTCGAGCGCCCGCTTGCGCCCGGCCAGTCTCGGAAGCCGCTGCGTGCCACCGAAGGTGGGCGGCATTGCGAGGTTGATCTCAGGCTTGGCGAACAAGGCGCGGTCGCTGGCGATGGCGAGCGGCACGGCTTCGGTGATCTCGCAGCCGCCGCCAAAGGCGATGCCGTTGACGGCGGCTATGATAGGTTTGCGAAACGCTTCCAGCCTTGCCGTCAGCCGCTGTCCGCGCATGACGAAGTCGCGCAGCGCGACGTCGGCGCCGTTGGCCACGCTGCCCGAGAATTCATGGATGTCGCCGCCGGCGGAAAAGGCGCGCTCTCCTGCTCCGCTGAGGATGATGGCGCGGATGGCATCGTCGGTCTCGATCGCATCGAGGATCGCAAGCAGGCAATCGATCAGCGCATAGTTCAAGGCGTTGAGTTTTTCGGGGCGATTGAGTGTGAGGATGGCGATCCCGTTGCGGGCCTCAGCCAGCACAAGTTCGGTCATGTCTGTTCCCTTCCCTTCGTTTGTCGACCGAAGTGGATCAGGTTTTCGATTGCATGTATATTCACTAGGCGGTATACATAGCATCATGCCTGAAGCTGAAAGCCCGACCCGCAAACGCATTGTCGATGCCGCGACGAAGCTCTTCTATGCGGAAGGTATCGGCCGCGTCAGCGTCGACGCCATCGCCGAAAAAGCGGGGCTGACCAAACGGACGCGCTCTACTATCATTTCAAGAGCAAGGACGATCTGATCGCCGCCTATCTCGATGGCCGCGACCAGCCCAATCTGAAGCAGATGGCCGGCTGGTTCGAGACGGCCGAAGGCGGTGCCGACCGCAAGGTCGAAGCGATCTTCGCCAATCTGGCGCGGGTGGCACGCCATCCCAAGTGGAAAGGATGCGGATTCCTGCGCACGGCCGCAGAGCTTGCCTCGATGCCTGGACACCCAGCGGTCAAGGCGGGGTCGCGACACAAGGCAAATTTCGAAAAATGGCTGGCGGCGGAACTGTCGGCCCACAGCGTCGCAGCGCCGCATATGCTGGCCCGCGAGATCACGCTGCTGATGGACGGCGCCTTCTCCAGCATGCTGATCCACCACAACCCCGACTATATCAAGGCGGCCGGGCATGCCGCTGCGACACTTGTTCGGGCACGGTTGGTGTCAGCGACCATCTCCTAGAAACCAACAGCCAGCCAAGCAGTGCCGGCAGCAAGGGTCAGCAGCGTCAGCGGCAGGCCGACCTTGAAGAAGGCTGAGAAGGACAGCTGTTTGCCGGCGGCCCGCGCCTGTTCGGCGACGATCAAATTGGCGACCGAGCCGAGCAAGGTGAAATTGCCGGCCAGCGTCGAGCTCATCGCAACCACCAGCCAGGCACGCTCGGGGTTTTCAAGCCTGGGTATGAACGGCCTCAACGCCAGCACCGCCGGAACATTGCTCATTATGTTGGAAAGCACAGCGGTGAAGCCGGACAGCCGCCAGACATCGTCCAGCCCCAGGCCTTTGGCCGAGGCGATGATATCAGGCGTCAGCAGTGTTTTCTCGGCGCCGGCGACGACAATGAACAGGCCGGAGAACATGAACAGCGACGGGCCGTCGATCTCGCGGTAGATGCGTGCCGGCTTGATGGCGCGGGTGAGCAGCAGGATGGCGCCGCCGATGAGTGCTGCCTTGGCTACCGGAACGCCGGCGAAGAACGCAACCGCCAGGCCTATGCAGACAATTACTGCCTTCAGCACCTGTCCGGGCAGCATGCGGCCGCGATAGACTTCCGGGCTGAGTTCGGCACTGCGCGCGAATTCGGTGCGGTAGACGACGCGCACGATGACGATAACGGCGACAAGGCCAAACAAGGCAACCGGCGCAAGCGCGGCCGAAAAGGCCGGATACGAAATTCCCGACAGCGCGCCGATGACCATGTTCTGCGGGTTGCCGGTGATGGTGGCGACGCTGCCGCAATTGGACGCGGTGGCCGTGGCGATCAGATAGGGGATGGGATTGCGGTTGATGACGCGGGTGACGTGGACGACGATCGGCGCCATCACCAGGCAGATCGCGTCATTGACCAGGAAGGCCGACAGCACGCCGGTCAGCAACGTCACCATCACCAGGAGCATGAAAGGCGCGTGCGCGTGCTCGATAGCATAGGCGCCGAGCGCCCGGAAGGCGCCCGAGACCTTCAGATGCGCCACCACGATCATCATTCCGAGCAGCAGCGTGATGGTGTCGAAATTGATGGCGCGATAGGCGTCCTCCATGCTGAGCGCGCCGATGGCGATCATCGCAGCACCGCCGAGCAAGGCGATCCCTGCCCGGTCGAGACGCAGGCCCGGGATGCGGCCGATGGCGACGCCGGCATAGGTCAGGATGAGGATCAGCAATGCCGCTGCGCCCATCAATGTCATTGGCAAATCATCCTGTTCAAATAAACCGACGCCGGAACGGATCCTTCCCGCTCACGTCTTCAGCCATGCAGCTTTTAGCGTCGCCCCAGAAAAGCGAAAGCGTCCATGGAGATCCGAGTGTGAAAATTGGCGGGCAAATCGTGGTGCGGAGACCAAACGGAGCGAGCCATCATGTAGCGGGTCCCCGCACGTGACAGACCATAGCGAAACTCCCCCGTCGCCTCGTTCGTGACTTATATGGTTAAATTCTAATTCGGGCTTTTCGGATATAGATGGCGTAGCCGTATTGCGGCCTGGGGGGTTTCCAGATGGGCCAGAGTCTTGAGAGAGAGTGCCGCGCTTCGGAGAGGGAAAATCTGCTGACCCGCCCGATGGAATGTCCGCGTTGCCGTGGCGCCCGCAAGATCTTTGTCTGCGCAAGATGGACGAGTTCGAACGGTCATTGCTGCCCCGGGGGAACCCACCGGCTTAGCTGCCCGGGCCACAGCGTCGCATGCCGGGAGTGCGGTGAAGGGGAATTTTGAGCGGAACGGTCAACCCCCAGGGACACCCAGATATTCCCGTTCAAAAGTCCCGGAAAGCAAAAAGCCCGCCCCGGCGAACCGGAGCGGGCTTGCAACCATGATAGCGGCAGTTTCAGATGAAGCGACTGGTTGTTAGTCACCAGGTTGTTCGCCCGACGATCCGTCCCCATTCGCACTGCGTAGAATTCCAAAGTCCTGCGACTTCGCTCCTTGCCCGGCTGTCAGGAATCCGTCCGCGTCGAGACCGCGCCGCAGCAATTCCCGCACCGCGGCCGAACGGCTTGGCATACGCTTTTCAAAGCGCCAATTTTCCAAGGCAGACAATTCCTCGGCCGTCAGCATGATCTGCAGTCGCTCGGGTCGTTCCAACTCGGCCATTCGCGCCTCCAACCGCTTGGACCAGAAATACCATGAGTTAGTATGTGTCTCACTAACAGTACAGTTAGGGGTTCGCGCATAGCGCGTCAAGAGCGACCGATAGGCAGGTCACACACAAGACGTGCTATGATAATGAAGCGTCGATTGTGCAACAAGCGCTCTATACTAACTGATTGATTTGTATGGTGATTTTTAACATTTTCCTTGTCATTTGAAAATACCAGGCGCATCTTGTTTCGTGAGGGACAGCCCACTCCTGGAAAGGAGGCTTCCATGCGATACGGATATTCGGCCCAATTAAGAGAGGACCTCAATTCACGGGTTCTGGCCGCCCTACGCTCCCATGGAATGGTCAACATCGCCGTGGTTGCCGAAGAAGTGCGATTGCGCAATCTTGACGAGAACCTCGCTCTGGAAGACGTCGAGTTGCTTGTGATGCAGGTGGCCCAACTCTACGGCGCAGCGATGGAACTCGATGGCCTGGCCGCCGTCGAGGCGGCGCGATTTACATCGCTTCCCGACATTCGGCGGGAACTGTCTGGCATTGACAGTCTTGGATAACCGCCGCGCCGCCTGCCCTGTTACAGGGACAAGGCTTGGCCGCCGACGCGACCCACCCATCTTTGTCAATCGATTACGATATCGGCGAGAGAGGCTTGAACGGAGCGTAGCGGTGCTTCGAGCGTCCAGACAAAACCTTGTTCCCTGAACTCCATCAGTCCGATGCCGCCGAGCGCCTGTGGTGCAACCCGCTTGAGGACGACAGATCCAAAACCGCGGTGTGTGGTCCCCCCCAGGCTCGGCCCGTCAAGCTCACGCCATATCAGGCGAAAGATATCGGTGCCGTTGGCCCCCGCTATCGCACTCCATTCGATTTCGACACGTCCGCGGTGGCGCGACAGCGCTCCGTGCTTTGCCGAGTTGGTGGCCAGTTCATGGAAGGCGATGCCCAGATACTGGACGGCATTTGGTTGAAGTGTGATCGCTGGTCCTGCCACCGACAGACGATCGGGCTCCGCGAACGCTTTGAGCTGTGCCTGGATCAGGTCGCCGACCGTGGCGCCCCGCCATTCGGCGTCGACCAGGAGATCATGGGATTGCGAAAGCGCCGTGATGCGCTCTCGCACCTGTTCAAGGAAAGCAGCCGGCGTGCTCGCCGATTTGCTGGTTTCGCGGATCATCGAAATGATCACCGAGTATTGGTTCTTCACGCGATGGTTGACTTCGCGCATAAGCAGACGGATGCGTCCCTCGCTCTCCTTGTGGGAACTGATGTCGCGCGCGATCTTGGAAGCTCCGATGATCCGCCCGATGCCGTCGCGGATCGGCGAGATGGTCAGCGATACCGGGACGAGGCTGCCGCTCTTGCGCATGCGCACGGTTTCATATGATGGCACGCGCTCGCCGGCGCGTATGCGGGAGATGATCGAGGCCTCCTCGCCGAGGCGATCGAACGGAATGAGCATCGTTACCGGCTGGCCGATCGCCTCGGCCGGCGTATAGCCGAACAGATGTTCGGCGGCATCGTTCCAACTGGTGATGATGCCGTTGATGTCCTTCGAAACGATCGCATCCATGGACGACTCGACAATCGCGGCAAGTCGCATGCGGGCCTCGTCGGCCTGCGTCTGCGTGCGCATATCGAGCAAGGTGTTGATGGCGCCGATAATGTTGCCCGATTCGTCGCGAAGCAGGCGCGGGTGGGCTTTGAATGGAATGAGTTCGCCGTCCGGCCGCTCGGCAATCGCCTGATCCCACGGGATATCGCGTCCTTCAAGCATGGAGATTGCCATTGGGCACTCGCCATGCGCCATCGGCCGGCCATCGAGATGTCGCAGCTTCCAGGAGCCGCACCAAAGGTCTCTGCCTATTACCGGACGGTGCCCCCACAGATCAGCCGCGGCCTCGTTGAAGAATGTGATACGGCCCTGTCTGTCGATCGTGTAGACGGCAACGGGCAACGCCTCCATCAAATGGGCAGAGGAGACTCCTGGAATTCCAGGCTCCGGCTGTTGGACGACATCAGCATATTCCCCTACCACGAATTCCCCTACACGCTCGATTTTTGCAGCTTGCTGCCACAGCTGAAATGCACGCGCGAGGTTTCGGTTCCCGTCGCACCCTTAGGACGGCAGTTGTCCTCCTGCGGAAGGGCGATTGCCTACGCGGGCGGCGTCGATTTCGGGGCTCGCGCAAAATGCTGACAACCAAGCGCAACCCAGGTCCACTTTGTCGGAACCTTCGTCAACCCGAGCGGTTCCCCCCTAGGTCGCAATGCGACGAGTTTCGAAAAATGGAGAAACACCATGTTTATGAAAATCCTTGCAGCTTCAGCCCTTACCGTCGGTCTGGCGACCTCGGCGATGGCGCAGAGCGCTGACGGTGGTGGCAGCGGCAAATCGGTTGTGGTCACGCCCGATCCGGCCGATCCCAACGCCGTTGATCCGAGCGCAACCTACAGCACCAACGGCATGAACGGCGCGCCAAACTCGAATGCCGATGAAAACTGTGCCGCCAGCCCGCAGGGCGCCCAGCCCGACGCCAACGCTAAGTCACCGGGAACTGTGTCGCCAACGGTGAACGACAACCATTGCGGCAAGTAAGCTGCGATCGCCATCAGCTTAAGGCCGCGGAACGGAATTTCGCGGCCTTGCTGTTAACCGGTCAGCCTCGCACCGACAGGAACCAATCAACGGCGAGAGCGTTTGCCGCTGCGTACTTTTTTCAGACCTAGCCAAACGGAGTGAGGGACATGGCTTCATCGGTACTTATCGGCATTCTGATCACCTTTCTGGTGATCATCCTTGTGCTCTATCTCGTTCAGCGCCTGCCTCTCGACGGCCGCACGAGACAGATCGCGCAGATCGTTGTCATCATTATCGGCATCATTTCGTTGCTGAAATATCTGGCGGTATTCTAGAATAAGGACCGCTATGAGATTCCAAAGGCTCGTATGGATCGTCGGAACAGCGTTGTTTGTCGCAATAACCACGGCCTACGCTCGACCGGACACGCGAACGATGACCTGCGAGGAGACACAGCGCCTGATCCAGAGCCATCACTCGGCCGTGCTGACGACAGGCCGCAACACTTACGATCGCTACGTTCGTCAATTTGGCAACGACTGCGACTGGCCGGAGGTGCCGGTTGCCGCCTCCGTTCCAACACGTGATGGACAATGCCGCGTCTATTGGTGCCGGGAACCGGTGTTCGACTTCCCGAACTGACGGAGCCAACTGCGCGCGCCAGCAAATGCACTGCGCGAGGCAACGCGGAACC
This sequence comes from Mesorhizobium sp. CNPSo 4684, assembly GCF_057784315.1. NCBI lineage: Bacteria > Pseudomonadati > Pseudomonadota > Alphaproteobacteria > Hyphomicrobiales > Phyllobacteriaceae > Mesorhizobium > Mesorhizobium sp. CNPSo 4684. The sequence continues at coordinate 40,916 of NZ_JBWLUX010000027.1, forward strand.
CTTGCGCTCCGCGTGAATTGATTCTGCGCATGGCGCTGCGAGGTGTAGCGGTGTGATGCCCAACAAGACGGAGGAGCGGTCATGCCCAATGATACAAGGCGAAGCGGCAGCTGCCTTTGCGGCGGCATCCAGTTTTCGGTGACGGGAGATCCCTTTCGGATTGGCCTTTGCCATTGCAAGGACTGCCGCAAAGCCAGTGGGTCGACTTTTTCGACGTTCGCGGTGTGGCCGCTCGACGCGTTTGAAACGACGGGTATCGTCAGCAGCTATGGCGACAGAAGCTTTTGTCCAACCTGCGGCGGCCGGGTCCCGCTGGTTCGTGAGAACGAGGTGGAGGTAACAATTGGCAGCCTCGATGAGGTCCCCACCGAAGGACTGGAGCCCAGCTATGAGCTGTGGATCAACCGCCGCGAACACTGGTTGCAACCATTGCCCGGCACCCGACAGTTCGAGCATGATCGGGTGGAAGACGGGTCGACAAATGATGACCTGACAGCTGAACCGGTTTCTGAGGGCGCTGAAACGCCGTTATCTGCGTAGTGCACGCATCGCAGAGCCTAGCCAGTCGAAGCGCAAAAAGGCCCGCCTTGCCTCGAGCCAAAGGCGGGCTCGACGCCCACTGTCTTTTTGTAACCGGCAATCGATTTGCCGGGCAGCGGGTCAGTTGGAATTCGCCTTGCGGTTGCAGCGCGATGCTGGTTTATTTAAAAACGAGAGTTTAAGACCACGTAATATCGTTACGCCAACTATGCTGTCCAAGTATGTTTGGCGTGACACAAAGAAATCTTGCCAGCTCGTACAAAAGGACAACTTGTTTGTTTCCTTTTTTGTTACATAGTGTGGCGAATCTTGAAGCCGAATGAGGCGGTTTTCATGCAGTCAGCGCATGGGCAGGGTCGCAGTCCGCACGTGCAATATCCACCGATTGATGGGTTCTGGACCTGGGACATCAAGCGTGACCGCGTTTACGGCGACGCCAATCTTTCTGACTATTTCGGGCTGACGCTCGAAGAGTTCTCGCACGGCGTATCCATAGAAAGATGCATGCAGAGCATCGACGCCGAAGATCGGCTGCGGGTGCATATCGCGATCCGCAAGGCGGTTGAGCGGAGAGCGGGGTTCAGGGAGATCTATCAGGTCCGCTCAGACAAGATGGGGCTTCGCCGGATACTGGCGGTTGGCCAATGCTATGTGGACGGTCAGGGAGAAGCGGCCTTGTACCCCGGCTGGTTCATCGATCTGACCAGCAATGTCGATTCGGGCGAGACAGCACTTCGCGAGATCCACCGCCATATCGAACAGGCCAAGGAGATCTCACAGTCGATAGGACAGGACCTGCTGTTCTATCTTCTCGAAAATGCCCAGGAAGAGGCGCAGCAACGCCTTGACGGCAGGACGATGAGGCGCAACTCGGCTTGGAGCAGACCTTGTTAGCTTTTGCGGGCAATCTTACCGCGACCGCGGAGCTCAGCCGTCACCATGCGGGCAAAATGGCTTTGAGGCGAGCGGCGCTCCAGCAAGCAGGCGCGCTCAAGAGCAGCGTCGCCGTAAAACTCGACCAACACCGTCGCTGCGCTGGCCGCGTCGACCCTGAGCCGGCCGAGGTCGGCGTGTCCGTCCCGGCTGGACGACACGCTGCCGGCGATGACATCCATCATAGCCTGCAACTTGTCGGGGGAACTGCCCTCGTCTTCGTGCATCGTCGCGGTCCGATTGGCGGCGTAAAATATCGACATTTTCGCAAAAAGCGCAATAGGGTCGTTGATCAAGCGCTAATACAACCTGATACAGCTCCACCGTGAGCTTCACCGCAATCTTCATGCAAGCATAGTCAGCGCACAGTTCATGCGCAGACATTGGGGGCACCGATGAACCAGCCGAGCAAGATGGAGAACCTGCAGTTCGCGCAAGGGATACTGCGGGAACTTCGGCAGAAAGCCGAAGCCGACGGCGAGAAGCTTCTGACCTATCTCATCGACATGGCCTACCTTGAAGCCAGTGATCGCATTCGCGCGCATTGGGTCGGCAATCACGAGCCCGAAAGCCGCAGGGCCAAGGGGTAAAGCCGAAACGGAGCCATGGCGGCGCCCTCACGGGCGCGTTTTGGATCAGGCGCCGGAGGCCATCCAGACCACCGTCAGTTGTGAATACCGGCTGAAAGGCCAGCCAGCACCTCCCTCACCCGGGTTTCGCTGATCCCGCGTGTATCCTTGACCCAACTGGGCGTCGAGAGCGGCGGCTCGATAAAGCGAACATGGCTGTTTACCGGACCGTGCACGTAGGGGCGATTTAGCCCGTATATGAGCGCACATGGGACGTTCAGGGCAGCGGCGGCGTGCGAAATGCCGCCGTCAACCCCCAGGAACATGGTCGACGCAGCGATCTGGCACATCGCATCAGCAATCGATGGGGTCGAGGTGAAGTCGATTGCCTCAGGAATGGCGGCGCGGATTTTTACAGCACCGGCACGCTCGCGCGGTCCGCCGACAATCCAGATTGCCCAGCCGCGATCATGGTGGTCTCGGGCCACCGAGATGAAGCGCTCTATGGGCCACGAGCGGAAATTTTCGATGTCTGCCGTATAGAGCGCCAGCGCCGGCCGGCCGGCATCGATCTTGTGGCGTTGGCGCCATTCGCCCAGCTCGGCCGGATCGACCACAAGCCGGGGCGCTGGCCATTCTGTCCCCGCAGCCGGCTTTTCGCCAAGAGAGGCAATCGAGCAGACCTCCTCGAAGAGCCGCGTCTTGCGCGGGCCGAAAGCCCATAGATGTGCCAGCCAGCCGGCCGGGAAGCGATTGAGGAGGCCGAATTGCAACTCCTGCGGATAGCCGATGCGCTCCTCAATGCCGGCCATAAACGCCATCAGCGCCGCCTTGGTGCTGCTGGTCATCAGATAGGCCGTCCCGTAGTTCTCCTTTCGCAACTCGCCGACAAGGCGGCCGCGCTCTGCAAAACCGGGCCGCTGATGACGCTTGGCGAGCGACCAGCCTTTCCTGACATGCGGCATCAGGCGCGCCAATGGTGCCGCGACCGGCGAGGTGACGACATCGATGGCGCGACCGGGAAATCGCTCGGCAATGATCTGGATGGCGGAGTGGCAACGGACGAAGTCGCCGACTGCCGGAAAGCCGACGAAGAGGATTGGATCGGTGGTCGTCAAGGAAGCGCTTCGCCGTCAAGGATGCGGGCATAGAGATCCAGATAGCTACGCGCCGCTTTCTGAATCGGAAATCGCGTCGCAGCCGATTCGCGGCATTGCTGAGGCGTAAGGTCGGCGACGGCTTCGAAAGCGGCCGCAAATTCTTCATCGCTCTCGAAGAAGCGGCCGCTGTCGGCATCGACGGTCTCGGGCAACGCGCCTCGCGGAGTCGTCAGCACCGGAGTGCCGCACAGCATGGCTTCGACCGGTGCGTTGCCGAACGGCTCCTCCCAGGCGATCGGATTGAGGAAGGCTCGCGCCTCGCCGAGAAGGCGAAGCTTCGGCTCGCCGTCAACGATGCCGTGGAAACGGTATCGGCTGCCAAGGCTCTTGAAAAACAGACCTTCGCGGCGCGTCTGACTTCGGCCCAGCAGCTTCCAACGCGAACCACCGGCGATATCGAGACCGAAATGGAACTTTTTGGCGAGATCGACGGCGCGGTTGAGGCCTTTGCTCGATCGCGCAATGCCTGCGAGAAACAGCAGGCGGTCACCCTTTGCCGCCGACAAACGATAGTCGTCTACCGGAAAGCCATTGTAGACGAAGGTCTTGCGCCCATGCTGGCGGGCATGATTGGCGCTGATAAAGCTCCAGTTCGCAACCGGCATGGGCTGGTCCGGCATAAAGCCGCGCTGCGTATTCAGCGTTGGAAATGGCACTTCAACGGGCCAGCTGTGCGTGTGGACGATTTGCGTGTCGCGCGGAATGGCCGCCCGGCATTCGGCATCGGTCGAAGCGTGCCGGACTTCGAAGAGCGGATGGCTGGAGCCAGGACCGGCGACCACCACGACATGGTGGCCGAGACGAACCATCTCCGTTGCCAGCCATTCGACCTGACGCTGAATCCCACCGTAACCCCGGCAGGGTATTACGCCCTTCAAAACGAGCGTCACCCGCATTGATCTTGCCTCACAGTCCTCTCAAAGACGGTTCAGTTGCGTCACGGGCTTGGCATTGTCAAGGTCGCGCCGGAATCGCGAAAAGCCGCGCCCACTGTCAGTGTTGCGCCTCTATCACCGGGTTACGGAATCGTTAATCAGCGCTTGCTACTATGCCGAATGACCAAGAATCTCGGCAATGCATCCAGGACCATCCCCAGGCAACAGCCAAAGAGGTCCGCTATTGATCGGCTGGCGCCTGCCCTGTTTCCGCTGGTCGTCGTCGCGCTTGGATACATGATCGGCCGGCAATTCTTCGGCTTCTAGGCCAATCCTCTCCGGAGACGCTCGCGGCGGAAACGCCGCGAACAAACGCAAAAAACGCCACACCCTTTCGGGTGCGGCGCTCTGAACCGATACCGATATCGGCCGGTTATGACTGTGTTACGAAACGGCCTTTTCGCGAACCGGAAGCTTCCAGCCCGGCCTGACGAAGTGGCAGGTGTAGCCGTTGGGATATTTCTCGAGATAGTCCTGATGTTCGGGCTCGGCCTCCCAGAAATCGGCCACCGGAGCAAGTTCGGTGACGACCTTGCCGGGCCAGAGCCCCGAGGCGTTGACATCGGCAATGGTGTCTTCGGCGACGCGCTTCTGCTCGTCACTGGTGTAGAAGATCGCCGAGCGGTAGCTCATTCCGACATCGTTGCCCTGCCGGTTCCTGGTGGTCGGATCGTGGATCTGGAAAAAGGATTCGAGCAGCGTGCGAAAGCTGATCCTGGCCGGATCGAAAATGATCTCGATGGCTTCGGCATGGGTGCCGTGGTTGCGGTAGGTGGCATTGGGCACATCGCCGCCGCTGTAGCCGACACGGGTCGAGATCACGCCGGGATAGCGCCGGATCAGATCCTGCATGCCCCAGAAACAGCCGCCGGCAAGCACTGCACGTTCGGTGGACGTCGCCATATCATACCTCCTTTGGATTGCCCCTTAAGTAGGCATTGTCGCTGGCTTCTTCCAGCACCTCAAGTGCGTCACTTGTCGACAGCCGGCCTGAACCGCCGCACGATCACCTCGAAGACGATGTCGGAAATCCACATTGCCGAGACGCCGATCAGGAAGGCGGCGGCAAGTGTCGTGGTGTCGTCGGCCGGATCTGGAATGGGCATCCCCGTCGCCTTGAACCAGGCAACGGCGGGCAGCGTCAGATAGGCCGCCGCCAGCGCCCCGCAGATCGGCGAAGCGATCATCTCGCGCAGCTTGTAGCGATGGCGCGACAGCGCCCGCAGCACGCCGCCGGCCAGCCCGGCGGCGACGACGGGGCCTTTGATGCCAAGCATGTCGAAGAGGTCATGCATCGGCTTAAGGCCTCCACCCGCAAAGCTTTTGTCCCTTGCGGTTGTGCGTCAAAAGCGCTCTCGCTTCGGCGTCCGACAGTGCGTCGACGGCTTTGGCCGACAGGCGCAGCGGGCTCGAAACCGCGCAGAAGCCGCCCGAAGCAGTCGTGCAGCCGGCCAGCGCCACGAGCAGCGCAAGCATCAGTCCCTTGCCCATGATTTCAGCTCCTTTCGGACAGCGTCCGCCGGCAGTGCGCCGATATCGTTCTGCACCTGGTCGGCGACCGCGCGCGCAGCCGCCTCAGCGGCCGCCTGCCTGCCGCGCTCGGCTATGGCCCCAGCCAGGCGCTGGTGAAAACCCCAGCAAAGGGCGGCGATGACCGATGCCAGGAAGCCCAGCAGCGCTTTGTTGGCGAGCAGGACGGCGAGGAGCGCACTCACAGCAGCCACCCAGCCACGAGCCCGGCCGCAAAGCCGATGGCGTAGGGTTTGGCGGCTTCGAGATAGGCGATGAGCAGTTGCTGCAACCCTTCCATGTCAGTGCGCCCAGGCGAATTTGCGGGAAAGCCAGTGCCAGGTCTCGGTGACCGAGGCTATGGCAAGACCGGCGGCGACCTCCAGTCCCGCCTGGATGTCGGGATCGGAGGAAAACGCTGCAGCGTCGTCGGCGCCGAGCAGGCCACGCGCGACCAAAACACCGGCGCCGTAACGCAGGCTAATGCGGATGAAGACGGCGATCATGTCGAACTCCTTGCGAAAATGGATTTCAGGATTTGAAGCAGCGCAGCCCAGAACGGCAGGCGTACGACGGGAGGCGCAACGGGAGCCCCGGCCGGCGCAGGCGATGGCGTAGAGCCGGGTGCGGTGGATGGACCGGGCGGATGTTGTGGCCCCCGTGGATCCGGCGAAGGTGCGGGAGCGGGCCGAGGGGCAGACATCAACAGCGCCTGGGAACGGACCGACCGGACGCGGTCGCTCCAGCCCTTGCCGAAAACCGGCCAGGTCGGCAGCCGTCGCAGGAATGCCAGGCGGGCGTCGCAGAGGTCGTCGATGACGGCGCCCGAGGGCCTGGCGCCGACAGCCCTCAGCGTGGCCGGGCCGATCCTGCCATCCTGCGCCGCGCCCACCGCCGCTTGCAGATATTTCGTCGCCCTGCCCGGCCCGCTGTTCACGGCAAAGTCGAACACGGCATAGTCGACGCCGGCGGGAAGTTCAGCGCCGGCGACCGCATCCCAGTAGAAGCGGCGATAGACGGTCGCCAGCTGTTCGCCGCTGATCTCTCGCAGATCAGCCTTGCTGGCGTCCGCCTTCACATAGCGGCGGAAGTTGGCAAGCGTCACGCCCTTCATGGTGGCGCCGCCCGGATCGGCCGGACTGTCGGACCAGCCGCCTTCCGATTTGAGGACGAGCGCAAGCGCCCGCGCGAAATTGCGGTCCATAGCGTTGCCTCTTTTGCTGCTGTTGGGTTTCAGTTAAATGAGCCGAATGCGCTCATGTTTTTTCTTGGCTACTGACGCCAAATATTTGCCTTACGCCTGCCTGGCAGCGTGTCGTATTCTTGATGTCTCGAAGCCGATCGATGGACATTTGCTCTACACGAGCGCTGATGAAGCCGACCTAGAGACAGCCAAGCGCCTGCTCAATGGCCGCGTGACGCTGGTCGATATCGCCGGTTACATGCGCGATCACGGCTTCGCCTTCGGCACTTACAGCATTGCTGCATACGCTCGCCTATTCGCGGATCGCATGCCGATTTTTGAGCACTATGACCGCATTGCCTACACGGACTGCGATGTCCTGTTCAACAGAGACATCGCTGATTTGGTAGGCCAAGAGCTCCGGGCGCCGCTGCTCGCAGCCCACGACGACTACATGTATTTCAGACCCAAATATCGCGAAAAGCTGAACCTCAAGCCGGGCGCTCCATATTTCAATTCTGGCGTCGTCGTTTTCGATATGGCAGCGGTGCGTACGGGCGGTCTGTTGGAGCAGACTAGGCAGACAGCAACACAAGGCAAGATGAACGATCAAAATGCTCTGAACGTAGCTTTTGAGGGTAAATGGCAGACGATGCATCCGAACTGGAACCTGCAATCACTAGGGACCAGAGAAATCCGATTTGCCGATGCATTCGCCCGCCATTTCGCGGGTGGCAAGCCATGGGGCACACAGATCGGTGTTGAGCTCGATGCGCTGAAGGTATGGCGCGATCTGGCAAAGGGCACCCCTTGGGGTAGACCATTTCGCCAACGCATTCCGTTTGAGCGCGGTGTAGTCAAGCGCTTCCGCCGCAGGTTCGATGCTGTGGCCGGCTTACTCGGCGAAGATGTTGCCCGCCGCCGGGCAAAGTATGACGGCACGAAAATGCATAAGATCTACTCAGAACAGGCATTAGCCAACGCTATGGCCATGCAATTTCCGGAGATTGCGGGCGACTTCGCTTAAGGTGCAAGGATCGTAGCCGGATCGAGCCCAAGCGCGCGAACCAGTCCAACGGCGTCGGGATCGTCGCAGTAGACCTCCGGGCGGTCGGGAGCGAACCAGCGGGCGAAATAGAGCGCGTTGCCTGTCAGCATGGCATAGGCCTGCTGCATTTTGCCGGCGTCGATAATGCGAGCTTGAACGATCGATTTCAGCACCACTTGGCGAACGGTCGGGGCGATACTCCATTTGCCGTTCTGCCAGATCTGCCGTGCATCGTCCGGCGCTCGCGGCACCTCGATCGCGCTATTTGGCGGCTCAGCGCCGTCGAAGCCGCCGAGATAGAAACCTTGCGCATCAACGAAATATCTGGTCATTGTTCCTAGGGGTCGTTTGGGGTGATGCATGTTGTTGGGCTTGGCAATTGGATTTGGACTTGGCGTGTCCATCATCGCAGCTTTGAGTGTTTGGGCGGGGATGTTGCCTTTCGACGAGAGGGATTTGCACTAATGTCCTTCTACGTCGCTATGGCTTTAGGCTTAGTTCTCGGCCTCTATTTGCCGTTCCAGCTCACGCGCTGGTACAATCGCCGCTAAACCCAAGCCCTCACAACAATCTTCCAGCTGGCTGGCGTTAGAACAACTCCGCTGCCGCTGCCTTTGTTTAGATAATCTGGCGCCGTTGTTCCTATCCTAACGTTCATGTTAGTTGCGTCGGGCCAAACAGCCATGCCTTTATTTCCTGCACCGTTGCTCATATACACGGGAATTTCATCGCCGATCGCCCAGCCGCTGTCGGCTGTAGTGCATTGCAGAAACAACCCGTACAGTTTAGGTTTAGCGCCTAGGCCGTGTGCCAGTGTGAGAAGTCCGCCCAGGGTGATGGTCTGTTGAGCGCTTTCATAGGACTTCGAGAAGGGCAGCCCGGTGATTGCAGCCGCCAGTTCGGCCAAGGTGTCGAAGGAGGCTGACACGCCGCCCAGAACGACATCCATCGCCGCCTTGACAAACCCTGTCGTCGCAAGCTGCGTCGTATTGGTACCCGGCGCTGCCGTAGGTGCAGCCGGCACTCCCGTGAAGGTCGGGCTCGCTTTCGGCGCCAGGCTCGATACCGCAATCCCGCTGTCCTTGGCCGACTTGCCCGTGGTTCCGTTGAAGGTCGCGATGTTGTCGGCGACGGCGGAGGCCGGGCCGGCTATGAGGTCGCTCGCCTTGATCCCGCTGTCCTTGGCCGACTTTCCCGTAGTTCCGTTGAAGGTCGCGATGTTGTCGGCGACGGCGGAGGCCGGGCCGGCGATGAGGTCGCTCGCCTTGACACCACTATCCTTCCCCACCTTGCCTGTCGTGCCGGCGAACGTGACAATGTTGTCGGTTACCGAAGACGCAGGCCCCGCAAAATCCCCCGTCCCCGTCCCGTCGGCGCCCTTGTCACCGGCGCGATCGAACATAAGCCAGATGCCGTTGGCCGTCGTCGGCAAGGTGCCGGCGCCGCTGACATAGGCGAGCGTCAGCTTGCGGTAGCGAGTCGCCGCCATCAGATCATCTCGCAGTTTGACCACCTGGCCATCCTTGCGGTGGTAGAGCCTAAATTCCTCAAACCAGGACAGCAGCGTCGAAAACACCTTGAATCGGCTGGATTGCATGCGGTCGAGCATGTCCATCAGCCCGGCCTCGACCGAGACCGAGCCGTCGGCGAAGCGGGCGTGGCCCGCAAGCATGTTCAGCCCGTGCGCGGCATACTGTTTGGCAAGCGCGGTGCCCGCCCCTTCCAGCGTCTCGCGGCGGCCGTCGCGCGGCCACGCCCAGGGCAGCCATTCGCCCCAAGGCTTCAGCGCCAGCACCTGCATCGCCGGCGTCTGCTGCGAGGCCCGCGCCGCCTTGGTGACGTAGACGACATCGGCCTCCGTATCCCAGGCGAGCTCGACCGCGGCCGACGGATGGTCCCAGCCGAAATCGAGCCCGCCGATCCGCGGCCAGTAGCGCGGCAGCCGGAACGGCTCGCAGGCGATCAGCTCTTCGGCGATCGGAAAGATGCGGCCGGAGCCCAGCACCGGAATGCCGCGCGCGCGGGCCTCGCGCTCATGCTCGGGATAGGCGGCAATGATGGCGGCGCGCTCGTCCGGCGAATAGTGCTCGGCATCGTCGATGGTCATGAAGGTGACGTGACGGGACATCTGCACACCCGATCTACAAGCCAGTGGTCGAACTGGCAGGTTGTTGTGTCATGCGTGGGGAACCGCGACGAAGACAGCGAGCTTCGGAGCTCATCCGAAGTCTCGGTATTGGGTCAGTTTGAAATTGGCGAGAGCAGAAGCTGCGCAAGCTGACCGTCGATAGGAAAGTGGATTTGCGGCGTGGACAGCATGTGGATTACCTCTTTCGTCCGTTCGTCCGCGAACTCGATGTCATCTCGCATTTCAACGAGTTCGGCCCATTCCTCTACGTCCTTCGCGTCAAGGTTCCCTGCCAGAAAGCGTATGAGAATGCTTCGAATATGATTGCAGGTTAGCCTGACGAGCGGTTTTCGATAATCCCAGGGAAGCGGCGCCAGGAGCGCCTTAATCTCAGTAACCGGCCGATCCAAGTCGACCAGTGATCGAATGATGGAACGCCGTTCTTCCTCTCGCATGCTTAAGTGCCAACCGATGCTTGTTGCACTAACGCTCCATCTTGTCGATGCGTTCGCTGAGAGCCTTCACCGCTACGGTATTTTCCCGAATGTCTTTGGCGATCTCTTTCGCGGCGTTTGTAAACATTTTCCTTGATTGGCTCGCCATCCAACCGAAAACCCCTGACGACAAATGCTATTGCAGCATGGCTCATCACGCTTTCTCCGCTAGGCGATATTCCGGGTCGGTTGACGTAGTAGATCGTGCCACGGCGGTTGTCGATGCGATCGACTGCCGGCATTCTCCATGGCGCCTGAATTTTCACGAGCCTCGCCTGCCAATGGTATTCTCAACGGGACGCTAATATACATACGCGCTCCAGCGAGCAGCGCCTGCCGGATGCTTGAGGAATGCCATGCGAAGATTCATCTTCACGGCGATGTGTATCGCTGCCGCGACGGCCGCCAGTGCCCACGACTGGTACGAAGACAGGATTGACCCACAGACGAAATTCAAGTGTTGCGGTGGTTCTGATTGCCGCGCCATACCTCAGTCTTCGGTGCGGCCCAGGATCGACGGTGGTTACATCTATTTGCCGGATAATTTCATCATCCCACCGGACCGTGTGCAGGAATCCCCAGACGGCCAATACCATATCTGCGAAGGTACCTACGTCATAACCAATCAGCTGTATTTGCGTTGCTTCTTTGCACCTCGTGTAAAGATCTCTCTACTTCTTCCGCGTTGAGGCAGCGTCGCTGCGGCAGCACCGGCGCCCTCCCCCCTGCGGGAGGCTCTACGTCACCCCCCGCCCTGCCCTCCACCTCCTGCGCCGACAAAAACCGCAGCACCACATCCGACATGCCGAGCAGCGGTGTAAACGTGACGATGGTGATGCCGCCCGTGGCGTTGGTGCGTGTCAGGCCTTCGGAATAGATGTCGAGCGGCGGCTCCTCGTCGAACCAGACGCCGTGCAGGGTTTCGCCCTGCCACTTTTCGCGGCCCTTCTCATAGCTCTTGAACGACAGCACGGACTCATCGGCCTGCACGTCGCCGCCACCGCCCCAGCGCACCACGATGCTGTCGAGCGCGCCCGGCGCGCCGCGGCCCATGGTGGTGTGCACAATGGCGTCGGCGGGGATCATGCCGGTGCCCCAGGCGGCCTGCTGCTGCGGCGGCCCGACCAGAACGCGCTGCGGGTTGTCGCGCGTGCCCTCGCCGGTCACGCCGGCCGCCCATAGCCGCACGGCGGTGTCGAAGGTCTTGCCTTGCCACCATGAGGGATAGCGGCCGGTGAGGTGCATTGCCCATTCGGCGCCGCCGGCCCTGGTCTTGCCGAGCTGGTTGCCGGCCATGAACAGCCGCTCGCGATTGGTAGCACCCGCGGCGTGAAACTCGGCCTGGCGTTCATACGGCGTGTAAGATGCAAGAAGATTAGTCCTGCGTCTTCGGTCCAGTTCCTGCAGCAGCGCCAGATAGTGGCGGCGCGCCGCCCGGCTGGTCGCCGAACGGACCGAGGACGGCTTCGAGGCCGCGGATACGGCGGCGGATCTCGTCATCGCTCAGGGTTTCCAGATGGTCGAGGGAGACATGTAAATCCTTGGGAAGCACCGATTGGACGATCTTCAGATACTGGTCGGGCTTGTCGGCCCGGACCGCGGCAATCACACCGGCGCCGTGGGCACGAAAATCGGCGCGCACCGCGTCGAGGAAATCGTCGCCAAGCGTCTTCTTCGTCCGCTTCGTTGTGGCAGTGCCGGCTGGCGCCTTGCGGCCAGGTCGCCTGCGCGGCGCCGTCCGGTCAGCCATGATCCGGGATCCCGGCGGGCTCAGCCTTGCTGGCGGCAACCTGCTTTGCCGGTCTCGCCCGCTTGATTTTGCCGGGCTTGCGCCGTTTTGCCTTCGCCGGTTTCCGGGTGGTCTTGCGGTTGGCCACATCAGCGGCATCGGCCGGCGCTTCGCCCCTTTCGGCAGGCGCACCTTTCAGGCTTGCCCTGACAAGGCCGATCGCGCTTGCGTCGTGCGTGCCGCGCGGAAAGCCGAAGCCACCGATGGCATCGACGGGACCGTCGCGGATCATGCCGATCAGCACGCCCGGCACGACCGGCTCGACGCGGCCGACACGCGCCTGCGGGGCAGTGCCTTCGAACAGGCCGATGGCGCTGACGAGCTCGCGGCCGTCATCGTCGGTGATGATGGTGGCATAGCGGTTGGACATGGGCTTCTCGCGGATATTGCAGAATGAACCGAGGATAGCGTTCCTTCGCGCCCCCCTCTGTCCTGCCGGACATCTCCCCCACGAGGGGGGAGATCAGCAGTTCGTCCGCCCGGCCACGATCTCCAGCAACTGAGATCGGGGCCGACGGTCGAGATTGGCGCTACCATGGGTGACGGCCGATCTCCCCACCTGTGGAGGAGATGTCCGGCAGGACAGAGGGGGGCGCTGTCCCGCCGGCATTCGGTTCTGGCAACAGATTGCCTGAAAAACAAAACCCGCCTCGGCGGCGGGTTGCTGGCGTAAATCAGCACCATGGAGAAATGATACGATAGTTGCCCTCATCCGTCAATAGGAAATAAGAAACAATTCCTATCTCGGTCAAGGACTCTGCGGTGTTAGCGCTACCATATTTATCGTCAAGTCATATGCATATGTGCTAAAGTGCCATGCCGCAGGGGAAGTTTGTCTGATAATTTGTACTTTGGCATCAAGGGGGGACGAGAAGCCATGTCTGACGACAAAATTCGAAATATAAATTTGACCGCCGACATCGTCGCGGCCTTCGTGCGCAACAATTCGGTGCCTCCGGAAGGTTTGCCGGCGTTGATCGAGAGCGTCAACTCGGCGCTCGCGGCCGTGGACAATCCCGTTGCTCCGCCGCAACCGGCACCGGAGCCCGCCGTCAATCGCAAGCGCTCGGTGACGCCGAATTTCATTTACTGCCTCGAGGACGGCAAGAAGTTCAGGTCGCTGCGGCGCCATCTCGGCTCCGCCCATGGTATGACGCCGGAGGCCTATCGCGCCAAATGGGACCTGCCCGGCGACTATCCGATGACGGCGCCCAGCTACGCCGCCAAGCGTTCTGAGCTGGCAAAGGAATTCGGGCTCGGCATCAGGACAGAGACGCCGGCCGCCAAGGCGCCGGCCAAGCGCAAGACCAAGGCGTAACGCGACGCCCTCTGCGACGTTTGCCTAGCGGAGACGATCATGGTGGCCGACGAGCCCAATGACGTTCGCGCGTCGGTCGCCCCCAATGGGCGGTGCTGGTTGCCGAGACGGTGACCCAGCACCTGTTCGAAGCCCAGGAAGCGGCCGAGGATTTTGCCGATGGCGAGCGGACAAGGCTTGGCCTGCCCGCAAGGCCGCCGGCGGCTGATCCGTTGGCCTGAGCGTGATGACCGTCAGCTGGCGGCGGGATATCGCCCGAAATGAAAAACCCGCCTCGGCGGCGGGTCGTCGGCGCAAATCAGCACCATGGGGAAATAGTAGCATAAGTGCCGTCACCAGGCGATTGCCGCCTCGCGCAGCTGCTATCAGCATCGCTCACTTTGTCGTGGCTGCGCATAGGGTTCTGGCCTATGCTCAGTCGTCGGGGTCGGGAGAAATTACGATGGGAGATCAGAAGGCGCGCCTGCAGCGATCGCCGCCGATCGAGAAGCAACGCTCCTATGAACTCGACGGCAGGGATGGCTACGGCGAGAACAACAAATCGAAACGCAAGGCCATCCCGCTGTTCAAAGCCAAGTCCAATCGCCAGGGCCGCCACGGTGCGAAGATCGCCGTCGCCGGTATGACGGGCGACGAGCGTGATGCCGACGAAGCGAGGCTGCAGGCGGCGGATTTCAAGGCAGCGAAGCCGTGGAAGACCAAGTCGCCGGACATTCCGCTTGGTGATCGTCTCAAAAGGAAACGGAAAGGCTAGCCGGTTTCGGACGCGTGACCGCACCCGGGTTACCTGTCCGCCAAAATCGTAGCAGCCATTTTGCTGGTGCTGCTGTTCCTGCTGTTTGACAATAGGATCTAGAGCAACTCTGGGAAAGTGTGCGCATGCAGCCGAACCACCAGCTTCAAGGTCTGATCGACGATTGCTATGCGGCGTTCGCGCCCTATCCACGGCCGCTTGCCCTGCACGCCTCACCGTTGCGCGATCCGGTTGGGCTCCTGAAGACACTCACCTCCGCGCCTTTGCGTGAGCTGACCGGCGAGCAGATCGGCCCCTATTCCGGCTACGCCCTGACGACGGTCGGCGACGTCGACGACTACAAGCACTTCCTACCGCGCATCCTGGAGCAGGCTGTCCGTGAGCAACTCTGGATGGGCACCGAACCGCCCATCATTGTGGAGCGTTTGAAGAAGGCCGGTTGGCTGGAATGGCCGGCACATGAGCAGGCTGCAATTCGTGCATTGTTTGCCGGTGCGTGGTCGCAGGCACTTGAAGAAAATCCCGACGACGAGAATGCCGATAGCTGGGTGTGCGGCATCGCCTGTCTCGATTTCGATCTGGCGGCGATGCTGGAACAATGGGTTGCCGCGCCGTCGATTAATGCGGCGTTGCAGTTGGCAGATTTTATGCGGACTGGGGCGAAGTGCATATTCGAGAACGACACCGCGGAGCGCGCGCTTTGGACCTATGTCGATGAGGCAAGGATCAATCAGATGCGGCGCTGGCTACTTAGCCTGCCGGTGCACCAATTGTTGCTGACGGCCCGCGGTCGGGCGGTACCCTCCCAACTGTGGATGATCGACAAGGCGCTTGAGGCGCTGGCGTCTTTTGCGCCGTCCAGACTGCACTAGCATCGACCGACTGGTCATTAGCTGGCGCTTATGGAATCATTCCGCTCCGACTCGGGGAGAATGCAGCATGGACAAACCAGCCATGGCATCCGTGTTCAGGATGCGGCATGCGCCAGCCACTGTTTCGGGCGTCCGCAGTGTCGGCCGGGGCCAGGCCGATCCGGTCATCGGCAGAAGGCCGCTTGGCGAGGCGATCCGCTTCGTCATCGACGCCGACCCCCATTACGACATCAGCGCCGTCTCGATCGCCTTTGGCGACGGCTCGGCGCCGCGCCTCGGCAGCCGGGAGGTCAAGGCGCTGTGGGCCGAATATGGCCGCCGCTGGATGGAAGAGTAGGACCGGACTACGCCTCCCTCTGGATCGGAACAGGCGCTCATGCGTTGAGCCTGGAGTTTTGTTTACGCAATTCCGGACGGAAAACCGCTTCACACTTTTCCTGGAATTGCTTTAGCCAATGGGAGCAAACGCCATGAATGTCGCCAATCTGCAACTCGAAGGCCTGCTGATGGCCGTCGCCTCGATCAACCAGGTTCTGGTCCGCAAGGGCGTGCTCACGGTCGAGGAGATCGACATCGCCTTGCGCAAGGCCGAGGCCATCGAAACCGGCGAGGAACGGTCCGGCGGCATGTCGGAGTCCAGCCGCGACGCCGTCAACTTCCCGATCCGGCTGCTGGAACTGGCCAATCAGTGCCAGCCGGAGACGGACATGCCTTCCTTCTCGAAGCTGGCGCGCATGGTCGGCCAGATGAAGGAACCCTACAACGACCAGCGGTGAGACTTGCCGGCCTCACCCTCGGCCGAGCTTGGAGGCCAGCACGCTGCCCGGGCCGTGCACGGCGGCAAACAGCAGGCCGGCGGCGAACGGGAAATGCGACATGAAGGCACCGAACTCGGCCTGGTTGCCGGCCCAATGCGACGGACCGTGGAAGGCAAAGCCGAGGAAGACCACGTAGACGGCGGCGACCAGGGCCGCCGGCGTGAAGAACGCGCCGGTCAGGAGGGCGATCACCAGCAGCGTTTCTAGGATCGCGGCGCACCAGGCCAGAAACAACGGGAACGGGAAACCGGCGGCGGCGATGTAGCCGGCGGTCATGCCCATGTCCATGAACTTGAAAGCCGCCCCCATCGCGAACATGGCAGCCAGGATCAAGCGGGCGATGAGAATGGCCGCGGTCTGCCACGGCGATTGAACGGTTTCCATAATGTCCTCCTGGGATTGCTGGGGTTTTCGCTCCAAGGACGGGCGGCGCGCCGCCGATCCGACATCATCCCGCAAAAATTCTTGGCTGGCAAAACGGGACGTCTTGGCGGCGCCTGGGAATCCCGCTCAGAGCTTCGCCATCAACTCGCGCCCCAACCGCTTCGGCGGCTCTGCCCGCAGCACCACATTGGTCGTTACCGCGCCGTAGCGGCCGATGGCATCGACGATGCTTTCGAGGTCGGGCGGCGACGGGACGACGACCTTGACGAGAAAACAGTCCTCGCCGGTCACCCGCAACACCTCGAGCACTTGCGGCATGGCAGCGAACTTCTTCAGGCAAGTCTGGATGTGCTCGTGCGTGGTGCGCAGGCGGATCATCGCCATGGTGCCGAGACCGAGGGCGGCGGCATCGATCGCCGCCCGGTAGCCGGCGATGATGCCGCGCTCCTCCAGCCGCTTCACCCGCTCCGACGTCGCGGGCTGCGACAGGCCTACGCGGCGGCCGAGTTCGGAAATGCCGATGCGGCCATCCTCCTGCATGATCTCGATGATCGCCATGTCGGTGGGGTCGAGCCGTGGCCGGTAATCGCCGTTTGCCATGAGCACCTTCAATCCATCGGAATTCTTCGCTGCTTTCCGATGATCTCTCATTCCGCGGACGAGGAGAAGACCTAGAATTGGCGGCATCGTTCACCAGGACAGGACATTCCATGACCGACTTCATCATCTTGCCGGGCAGCGGCGGATCGGGCGAGGCCCATTGGCAGACACGCTGGCAGCAGGCCAACCCGGCGATGCGCCGCTTCAGCCCGGCGAGCTGGGATCTGCCGGATTTCGACGACTGGGTGGCAGCGCTGGAAACCGCGGCGTCACAGGCAAAGTCGCCACCAATCCTCGTCGCCCACAGCCTCAGCTGCCTGCTGGTCGCACATTGGCAGACGGTGTCGAGCCGCCAGGTCGGCGGCGCGTTCCTGGTTGCGGTTCCCGATCCGGCATCGCCCGCCTATCCCGCTTACGCAATTCCCTTCGCCGACACGTCGCGCGGGCCGCTCCGCTTTCCCTCGCTGATCGTCGCCAGCACCGATGATCCTTACGACCCGCATGGCTACGCCAGGACGAAAGCCGGGCAATGGGGCAGCGCCTTGCACATCGCCGGGCCCCTCGGCCACATCAACAGCGACAGCGGGCTGGGCGACTGGCCGGCGGGAATGGAGCTGCTGATGGCTTTCGAGAGTGGGATACAGGCCGCCGGCCAGGAATCCGCGATCGCACGGTAGGCGCCCGAACCGGGCGCCGGGTTGTTGGCGAGGGGCGCGGCACGGGCCTTGATGGGTTCGGCGGTCGTCTCGCCTTGGGCGCGGGCTATCGGCGGAACGGCTCAGACAGGCGCGCGGAGTTGCCGGGTCTGATCCTTGTCACGGTCCGGGCTTGCCGGATCTTCCCGCTGCCGCTCGGCGTCGGCCTTGCGCTTCGGGCAATCCTCATAGTCGTGGTCGCGCGAGCCGCAATAGGAGCAGCATTTTGCCGGCGTGTCGGGGCGAAGTGTCATGGCCATGCACAAGAATGCACGAAAAGTCATCCGGTTGCAGCAGCGTCTTCGACGTCGCTGCCCGGATGCGTGTCTTGCGCTCCGAAAGAGCCGGGCCAGCCCTGCCCTTCAATAGCCGCCGACGATCGGCAGGATTTCGCCGGTGATGTAGCTCGAGCATTGCGGCGAGGCCAGGAACACATAGGCCGGTGCGATCTCTTCGGGCTGGGCCGGGCGCTTCATCGGCGTCTTGGCGCCGAACTGCGAAACATCGGCCGCCTGTTTGTCGGACGGGTTGAGCGGCGTCCACACCGGCCCCGGCGCCACCGCGTTGACGCGGATGCCCTTGCCGATCAGATTGCCAGACAGCGCGCGGGTGAAGGCGTGGATGCCGCCCTTGGTCATCGAATAGTCGACCAGTTCCTTCGAGCCGTCTATGCCGGTGACCGAACCGGTGTTGACGATGGCCGAGCCCGGCTTCATATGCGCCACCGCCTCCTGAGCCATGTGGAAATAGCCGTAGAGGTTGGTCTTCAGCGTGATGTCGAAATGCTCCTCGGTGAGGTCGGCGAAATCGGCCGAGTGGACCTGGAAGGCGGCATTGTTGACCAGCACGTCCAGCTTGCCGAGTTGCTTGACCGTGCGCTCCACCGCGCGGCGGCAGAAGGCGCGGCTGGCGACATCGCCGCGTAGCGCCAGGCAGCGCCGGCCCTCGGCCTCGACCGCCTGCCTGGTCACTTCGGCATCCCTGTCTTCGCTGAGATAGACGATGGCGACGTCGGCGCCTTCGCGCGCAAACAAGACTGCCACGGCGCGGCCGATGCCGGAATCGCCGCCGGTGATCAGCGCCACCTTGCCGTCGAGCTTCCTCGATCCCTGCCAGAACGGCGCATCATAAAGCGGCGCCGGCTTGATCTCGCCTTCCTCGCCGGGCTTGGGATGGTGCTGCTTCGGAAAAGGCGGCTCGGGATAGAGCCGGGCGCCGGCCTGCATGGCGGCGTCAGGTTTGGCTTTCGCCTTGTTGCGGTCGTCGGCGTCGACCTTGCGTTGCACGCTGCGCTGCTTGCGCACCGCCTTCGAGATTTTGGTCAGCATGGGATTCTCCTTCCTTGTCGGAGGACAACGCGCTCCAAGCAAAAAGGTTGGCCGGGCAAAAAGGTTGACGGCGGGCTTTGCGCGAAAGCGCGCGCATTCGTCCGGACTACATCAAAGTTAAATGCGAGGCACAGGCGTCAGGTGCTAGGTGAGTGCGAAAGGGGGGACTCTAAAACTCTAGGGAGGAGTCCATGGAGGTTCGAAATCTGGTTGCCAAACTGTCGGCCGCACTGCTGCGCCGGCGCGCCGCATCGCCGCCAATACTGTTCAGACCAATCTGCAACTCGCTCGCCGACATCCCCTTGAAGTCGCAGTCGCGACCGCCCTACAGGCCACGCCAACCGATCCGGCCGGCCAGCAACATGTAGCCTTCGCAAGCTGCAACCACTTCGCGATCTCCTCGTTTATGGCGATCCCGATTCACGGAGGCTGTCCATGAAATCGATACCAACAAACAACCCCGTCCTGGTTCTGGGCGCCGCTGCCTTCCTGGTCGCGCCTTTTGCCGGGCTTTTGTGGCGGACGCGGGAATGGTTCGGATGGTGAATTTCTCATGAGCCGATTTCTTCCCCTGACGATCAAATTCGTGGACGGCAGTACGATGACGGTGTCGTCGATCGCCGACGCCAACAGGGCGCTGGGCGGAAAGTGGAAGAACAAGGACGCTCAGGCCTACAAGGCGGCCGTCAGGCTGGTGGATGATGCGCTGAACGGAATTTGCCGCCCGGCCATCGCTTTTGCCGCTTTCAAGAATGCCGCCGATCAACAGGGCTTGCTGAAGCCGGCGAAGCCAAGCGCCGCCCTGGCCATGCTCGACGAATTGGCGTCGCTGAGCGGACATCATTCAAAGGCAGGCTGACGATTGCAGGCGATGCGCGGGGAACGCCGATGACCTATCTCGGCTCGCGGTTCATGCTGAGATAGGTCGGGTCGAACTCGGCGATTTCGACAAGCCGCTGCCAGTCCAGGATCGTCACCATGTGGTTTGCCCAGCCGATGACGCCGAGCCTGCGCAGCGCGCCGATGACCCGGTTCATGTGAACGATCGACAGCCCCAGCACGTCGGCCAGTTCGGCCTGCGACAAAGGCAGACGGAAACTCATGCCATTGGTCTGCTTGACCACTTGAAGCCGGACGAACAGCTCGCACACCAGATGCGCCAGATGCGAGGTCTTGGATCGCCTGCCCATGGCCACGATCCATTCGCGGTGGATGGCGCCGTCGACGAGTGTGTCCAGCCACAGCAACCGGGTCAGATGTGGCGCCTGTTCGGTGATGGCGCGCAGCCGGCTGTGGTCGGCGGCGATGACCCGGCATGGCGAGAGCGCGATGATGCCATGGTCCATGGTCTTGAGCAGAAAGGCGTGCAGGTCGACAAAATCGCCAGGCACCTGCAACGAGGTGAATTGCCGGCCGCCATCCTCCAGCACCTTGTAGCGCGCGGCCAGGCCTTCGATGATGAGCGTGCTGTAGACGGGTCTCGACCCCTCCGAGACGATGTCCTGGCCGGTGGCAAAATCCATCTCGACGGTCATGGCGCCGGCGAGCAGCCCCTTCTCCTCTTCCGAGAGGGCGTCATGCTGGCCAAGGTTCAGATAAAGCGATTCCAGCATTGAGGGGGTCTTCCATGGATCGGTTGCTGTGGCTCAACGCCGGAGATCGGGTGCGGTTGCACTCAGCCGGGCATGGCGTCCGTTTTAGCCTGGCGGTGACGGTGAGAAATCTGTTTGAGAATCAGCCGGATGGAACCATGGCTACGGACAGGGGTTTTAGCGTCTCATGCAGGATGCTTACGCCATGGAACGGTTCTACTTCGATCTCTACAACTCCGAAAACCAGATCGATGAAGAGGGGCAGCTCTTCCCAAGTCGTGAGCGCGCGGGTGCCGAGGCGCTGCGCATATTGCACGATATCGCGCGCGACGAGATGCCGGAGGGCGAGCACCGGCGGATCACCGTCAAGATGCTGAACGAGAACCGGGAGCAGATTTTCGAAGCGTCGTTGACCATGGCGTCGCTGTGGAGTTGAGCGTCGGCGGCTCTGCCGACCACGGCATGGAACCTCTTGCCCTCCCCTCAGTTTCCTAAGGGAGCCCCAGCGGCAGGAGCTGCTGGCCAGTAATTGATTGGAGGCACGAACCCATGTCCCTGCAAAAGCTTCATCCCGAGCAGGTCGACGCGACACGCGACCATGCCTATTCGACCTTTGCCCCGGTGCTCATCGGTTCGTTGGCCAAGCGACTGGCGCGCTGCCAGGGAGCCAAGGAACTCGGCGATCTGGAGAAGTCGCTGATCCGCCTGATCGAAAACGCCGACGTCGATGAGCCGCAAGCCGAGGCAATGAAAGAGTTTGCCATCGAGTTGGTGGTGTCGACGATATCGGAGGCCCGCGCCCACCCCGACAGCAAGAGTGACGTCGAGGCCGTCGGCGAGCGCCGCGCGGAGGGCCGCTCGGAGAATCCCGACACGCTTGAAGAACAGCTCCAATCCGGGCTCGAGGATAGCTTTCCGGCAAGTGATCCGCCGGCCGTTGTCTCAACCTCGATCTCGGGCGGGTCGAAGGATCTTGTCGGCACCGACGAGGTGTTGCGCCGCAAGAAGGAGGCCGCGCAGCGCAAGCAGGAAAAGGCCGACGCCAGCTAGGCTGAGGACTGCTCTCAAGCAGGCATGCGGATGACGACTGCCCGCATCACGTAGACGAAGGGACACGTAAACGAAGGGAGAAGACAATGCCGCGTGGAGATAAATCGAAATATACCGACAAGCAGGAGCGTAAAGCCGACCACATCGCCGAAGGCTACGAGCATCGAGGCGTCTCTGAAAAAGAGGCCGAACGTCGTGCCTGGGCGACGGTGAACAAAGACGATGGCGGCGGCAAGAAGGAAGGCGGTTCGGGCCGCGGCAAAGACACCGGTCATCCGGCCGCTCACAGGGGCGGCAAGCTCGGCGGCAAGGCGTCAGCCTCGCGCTCTTCGGCCAGCAAGTCGGCATCGGCAAAGAAGGCCGCAGCAACTCGCAAGCGCAACGATAGCCACGCGCACCGCTGAGTGCTGATCTCCCACAAGGAAGATCGTCCTCTTGCAGACGTGATGGACCGGTGCGCCGAACTTTCAGGCCAAGACGGCTTAACGGTCGGGTGGTGGTGCCCGAATTTTCTCACCGGCGAGTTGCCCCTTCAACTGGGGCTCGCCCGTCAGCCGAACCGCTTGCGCGGCGCCTCGGCGCTCGCCCTTGCCACGATCGCCTCCAGCGGCTCCGGCCGGTGCAGCAGAAAACCCTGGCCGTAGGCGACACCCATGTCGCGTAAAATGTCGAGCGCGGCCTGCTCTTCGATCTTTTCGGCCACCACCGCGCAGCCGAGGCTTTTGGCGATGCCCGTAATGGCTGAAACGATCTCTCGGTCGAAGCGGCTTTGCGCGATGTTTTCGATGAACGAGCCGTCGATCTTGATCTGATCGACAGGAAAGCGCCTGAGATATTCGAACGAGCTCATGCCGGCGCCGAAATCGTCGAGACTGACGCGGCATTGCCGCTCACGCGCCTTGCGCACGAACTGTTCGGCGGCGTCGAAATTGGTGACGGCGGCGGTCTCGGTGATCTCGAAGCCGATGCCGGAATGCGGCGCGCCGGTCTCGGCGATGGCGGCGTCGACGAAATCCCACAGCAGCGGATCGCTCAGCGTTTGCGCCGACAGGTTGAAGCCGAGCGTGATGGCGCCTGATTTCATGGCCGGGCCATGCTGCGACAGTGCGGTCCTGATGATCCAGCGGTCGAGCCGCGAGGCAATGCCGAAGCGCTCGGCAACCGGAATGAACTCGCCCGGCGGGATAAGCTTGCCATTGCGCCCGGCAAGCCGCGCCAGCACTTCGACATGACGGCTCTCCCGCCAGGGTTTCCCAAGCAGATGAATCTCCTGGCCGAACAGTTTCAACCGTCCGTCGTCCATGGCGTCGACGGTGTCGGCGGCGACACGCGCCGCGTTGAGGCCGCCGGAGCCCGAGGCCGAGTCAGCCGAAAACACAGCAAAGCGGTTGCGCCCCGCAGCCTTGGCCGCATAGCAGGCGTCGTCGGCGCAGGCCAGCGCATCGGCCACCGTCGTGGTGGTGTCGTCGACAAAGGCGATGCCGATGCTGGCCGCAAGCTTGCGCGACGTGGCCGGCAGGCCGAGGTCGGCATCGCGCACCGCCGCAAGGATTGCGCCGGCCAGCGGCTCGGCCGCGGCCGGCTGGCAATTGGGAACCAGCAGCGCGAACTCGTCGCCGCCCAGGCGCGCGGCGCGCGCCGATGACGGCAGGCAGCCCAATATGCCGGCGGCGACACCCTTCAGCGCCAGGTCGCCGGCGGCGTGGCCGGCAAAGTCGTTGAGCGCCTTGAAGTAGTCGAGATCGACATAGAACACCGCCAGCGGCACAAGCCGCTCGGTGGCGATGTGTTCGGCCAGCAGCCGGTCGAAGGCGGCGCGGTTAAACAGGCCGGTCAGCGCATCGTGGTGAGCGGCGTAGGCGAGTTCGCGTTCGCGCTTCTTGTCCTCGGTGATGTCGCGCACAGTGCCGAGAATCTGGCCCGCGGTCCCAGGAGCTGCGATGAAGCGCACCAGCGATTCGACATGGCGGATTTCGCCGTCTCGCCGGATGATGCGGTATTGCGAGGCAATGACTGCGTCGGTCGCAAGCGGCAGATGAGCGCGCTCGGTGGTGTCCTTGTCGTCGGGGTGGAGATAGGTGTGCCAGAGGTCGGCGGCCACCTCGTCAGTGTCTGCGACGAGGCCGAAGATCTCCCTGGTGCGCGCGTCCCAGTAGCTCTTGTTGGCGTCGATATCGTGATGCCAGATGCCGGTGCCGCTGGCCGCCAGCGCCAGGCGGAAACGCACATTGACCCGCTCCAGTTCGGCTTCGGCCTCCTTCTGGCGGCTGATATCGGTCTGGACGCCCATCAGCCTGACCGGCTTGCCTGTCTCGTCACGCTCGACAATGCCGCCGCGGTCGAGCACCCAGATCCAGTGGCCGTCCTTGTGCTTCAGGCGCAGCTCGGTCTCGATCGAATTGGTCAGGCCGGCAATGTGGCGTTCGCCGCTGGCCAGCGCCCGCTCGCGGTCGTCGGGATGCGTCAGTTGCAGCCAGAGGTCGCCGGTGTTGGCAAGCTCGCCATCCTCATAGCCGAGCATGTGCGACCAGGTCGGCGAATAGAAACAGTCGCCGCTCAAAATATCCCAGTCCCATACGCCGAGCTGAGCGCGTTCAAGCGCCAGCGCCCAGAATTCGCTGTTGCGTCTTTTCTCTTCAGCCATGCCCTGGTTTCGTCCACCCTATCGCACCCATTATAAATGGAAGCAGACAAGAAACCGTTACCGGATGCGTGCGCATACGAGGCGCAAAGCCCGCAACCGTGCCGGATCATGCCGCGAGGCTTCATCATGCGATCGGGATCCATCATGCCACGGGCGCCCTGATTGGGCCCGTCCGGCCCGGCCCGGGTTCGACAATCCTTATCGCGTGGCGGCGCGCATTGTCCTCAAGCAGGCCGCGCAATTCCTCGCGGCCACGCGCAATGCGCGACATCAGCGTGCCGGCCGGCACGCCAAGCATCTCGGCGGCCTCGGCGTAGGAAAAACCCTCGATGGCGACCATGGTCAGGGCAGCGCGGCGGTCGGGGCTGATCGCCTGCAGCGCATCAATGATCTCGCGCGCCGCGACGTTGTCCAGCTGGTCGGCGGGAGAGGCCTGCACCTCGCCGGCTTCCAGCGGCAGCATCGAGGCCTCGCCACGCCGGTTCACCTTGCGCATCTGGTCGATGAACAGATGATGCATGATCGTGAACAGCCATTTTCGCGGGCTCTCTCCCGTCTGCCAGTTGTCCAGCCGCAGCAGCGCCCGTTCGAGGCAGTCCTGGACGAGATCGTCGGCGGAATCGCGGTCGCGCAGCAGCGAACGCGCATAGCGCCGCAGACGGGGGATTTGGTCGAGGATGGCTCTCTGCTTTTCGTCCATGACCTTGTTGTCTTCGTTGTCGGCTTGTCGCCGATGCAAAACCGCCGCGCCCTCGGGTCGAACCCGAGGGCAGCTTCCGCCAGCATGAGAGCTCCCCTGTTCATGCATGTCGTTGGCTCCAAAAACGCGACGCACTTTCTGGGCAACAGGCATGATGTTCAGCGCGGCGCAGCGTCGATGGTGACCCGGTCGGGATAGAAGGCGCCGTGGTCGCGAATCCCCGCCATCTCATCGAATGGCTGCTCATAAGCCCACATCGCGTCCTTGCCGGCTCCACCCGCCGGCAGCACGTCCCAGTAGCTGGCGTCGCCCTTGTAGTAGGGGCACAGCGTCGACAGCGCCGTCTTCTTGAGCTTGCGAAAGTCGATGTCTTCGAACGGGATGTAGAAGGAGAAGGGATGAGGCGGCTCGGTCACTATTTGGCTTTCGCCGACGAGGCGATGATGGCGCCATTGGCAAACACGACGACACGCCCCTTGAAGGGCTCGATGGTGATCACCTTGCCCGGATTGCGCCGAAAGCCGGGCGACGGGTTCGCATGCTGATCCATGGCCGTTCTCCTTGTCTGCAGTAGGTCCGACGCCGATCGAAGGCGTCAGCTGCCGTTTTCGACTGGCCCTGACACGGCAACCGCTGTGACGCAGGACAGCTTCTGGCGCTTTTCGAGCCTTGGCTTCTCGTATGTCTTCTTCATCGTTCCTCCTTTTCTTGACGTCTGCAGCCGGTCCGGGCGGCTACCGGTGTGCGATCATGGCTCGAAGGGACAACAGGCGCATCTCCCGTCCGGCCGATGCGCGGCCGTCGGGAATCAGGGTGAGCGTGGCAAGAATGATTCCCAAATGTTTCCCCGCGATCCGACGGCGGTGGATTTATCTCAGCCGGCACGACCATGCTTGGGCTGGGCGGAACACGGTTTTGGGGAATGCGGCCCTGGCAGCGCAGCGACGGCGACGGTCGCTTGGCTCGGCATACGAAATAATCGATAATCAGAGACAGGCGGACAGACTCTATCAAATCAAAATGAATCGACGTTGACTTTCGAAATTTCAGCGGAACAACTAAAATAAATTATGTATAGACGAATTTTCACTTTCAGAAAAAGTCGATTTTACCCGCGTTAACCAAATCTTAACCAAAATCACCTGATACACCTTGAAGTTATTCACCTATGGGAATCCGAATCTAAGTTGGAATAATCATTGCGCAGCTCGCTTTTCGCATTACCGATATCGTTGATGTCACTGCGCAGCATGCAGCGGGAGGAGCTGCAGGAGTGAAATCCGGGCCAGGACTGTTCGCGAGAAACGGTCTGCCTCACGGAGGGACATACGCATGAGATTGCTGAAATACGCGCTGCTGGCGGGAGCATCGTTGTTTTCAACCCTGTCCGCGATCGCCGCCACCGCGTCTGGCAACATGACGGTGCGCATCACCATTATCGACGAATGTAAGGTCCAGACGGCAAGCGATCTTGATTTCGGCACGCACGGCGTCATCGATGCGAATGTCGACCAGACAAGCACCATTGGCGTGCAATGCACGGTCGGCAAGACCTACGATGTGGGTCTGGGTGTCGGGCTTGGCGCGGGCGCGACCACCGCGGTCCGCAAGATGACCGGACCGGCGTCGGCGACAATCAACTACACAATCTACAGGGAAAGCACCCGCACGCAGCTCTGGGGGACAACGATTCCCACCGAAACGGTTGCGGGAACCGGCAATGGCAGCGTGCAGAACATCACGGTCTATGGCCGTGTTCCAACGCAAACGACGCCGGCGGCAGGCGTCTACACCGACACCGTTGCGATCACCGTAACCTACTAACCAACGACCTAACCAACGACGCCACGACGAGGACGACATGCGATCCATGCTTTCATGCATTGGCGCCACGGCTTTTCTGTTGCTGTGCGCCGGACCCTCAGACGCCACCTCACTGAGAGTGGCGCCGACAGGTCTCGAGCTGATCGCGCCCGACGCCTCGGCGGTCCTCAACCTCAGCAACGACGACGCCAAGCGGCCGATCAATGTGCAGATCAGGGTCTTCGCATGGAGCCAGTCCGGCGGCATCGAGACGCTGACGCCAACCACGGATGTCGTCGCCAGCCCGCCATCGACCAAGCTCGGACCCAACGCCCAATACGTGGTTCGCGTCGTGCGCGTCTCGAAGGCGCAGGTGCGGGCCGAAGAGAGCTACCGCCTCATCGTCGACGAACTGCCCGACCCCTCGCGCAAGAAGGCCGGCACGGTTGCGCTTGCGCTGCGCTATTCGGTGCCGGTGTTTTTCCGCAACGCCGACGCAGCCGCGCCGGCGATCGCGTGGAGCCTTTCGCGCAATGGCGGCAGCCTGATGCTCACCGCCAGCAACAGCGGCGAGAGCCGCTTTCGCCTGTCCAACCTGACGCTGACCCAGGGCGGCAAGAAGCTCGGCAACCGAAACGGGCTCGTCGGCTATGTGCTGGGCGGCGCGACCATGCAGTGGCCGATCGGCAGCAGCAAATCACTGTCCGTAGGCTCCGTGCTTTTGAAGGCACAGAGCGATCTTGGACCCTTCGATGCCAAAGTTGCCGTCAAGGGCCGCTAGCACCGCGATTGTCGTCGCGCTCGCGACTTTCACACCTTGCCCGGCAGTGAACTCGCAAGAGCCGCCGGCCGTGACGAACCCTGAAGAGCCTGATCCCGTTTTGCCGGCCGGCCGCAGCCTCTATCTGGAGGTGTTCATCAACGACGCCTCTACGAAACTGATCGGCAATTTCACCGAGATGCCGGATGGCGGCCTGGCGGCGACGCCGCAAGAGCTGAAGGACGTCGGGCTGAAACCGCCGGAGGGTGCCGAAGGCGCCGGCGGCCTGGTCAGGCTCGACCAACTGGCCGACGTGTCGTTTCAGATCGACGAGGCGGCGCAGCGGCTCTACGTCACCGCCGCCAATGACAGCCGCGAGGCGCGCATCGTCGATCTCGGCCTGCGCCTGCAGGACCGGCCGGCGCCGCAATCGGGCTACGGCGCGGTGCTCAACTACTCGCTGTTTGCCAGTTCCAACACATTGTTCGACGGCGACAACGAACTGTTTCAGGGCATTTCGGGCGGCTTCGACACGCGTGTGTTCAGCCCTTATGGAACGCTTAGCCAGTCGTTCATCGCTGGCTATTCCGACGGCAGGCTCGGCGGCTTCACGCGGCTCAACACGACCTGGAGCTATTCCGACCCCGACCGGCTGATGACCTACCGCGCCGGCGACTTCGTCTCCGGCGGACTGCCGTGGACGCGTCCGGTCTATCTCGGCGGCATCCAGGCGCAGCGCAATTTCCGCCTGCGCTCGGATCTGGTGACATTGCCCCTGCCCTCCTTCGGCGGCACGGCGGCGGTGCCGTCGACACTCGAAGTTTATACGCAAAACGTCCGCACCTATTCCGGCGACATCCAGCCCGGGCCGTTCCAGGTCACCAATCTGCCGGTGTTCACCGGCGCCGGACAAGCGCAGGTGGTGCTGCGCGACAGTCTCGGGCGAGAGACCACCGCTACCTTGCCGTTCTACGCCTCGAACATGCTGCTGCGTCAGGGACTGCTCGATTTCTCCGTCGAAGCGGGCATGGCGCGGCGCAATTTCGGTATCTCCTCCGACGACTATGACGGCCGCGTCATGGGCGTCGCCACGGCACGCTATGGCCTGAGCGACCGGCTGACGCTGGAAGCCCATGCCGAGGGTGGCGCTGATCTGATCAATGGCGGCGTCGGCGCTGCCTTTCCGCTCGGGCCTTACGGCGCGGCGTCGGCGGCAGTGGCGGGCAGCGACCATGACGGGCGCACTGGCGCGCTGGTCGATGCCAGTGTCGAATTCGGCTATGATGGCTGGGCGATCAACGCGCACATGCAGCGGGCCTTCGGCGGCTATGAAGACATCGCCTCGGTGACGGCGCAGCCGGTTCTCGACCCCGACGATTTCACCCGTTTCAGCGCCGGCGTGCCGCGCGCGGTCGACCAGGTGACGCTCAGCGTGCCGATGCCGCTCGATTTCTCCAGCCTCAACCTCTCCTACACCCATCTGAAAAGCGCCGAGGGCGATACCAGCCAGATCGTCGGCCTCTCCTACAGCCAGGCGATCTTCAAGCGCAGCACGCTCTATGCCACCGCCTTTGCTGATCTCGACGACGACAGCAGCTATGGCGTGTTCGCCGGGCTTTCGATCCCGTTCAACGACGACATCACAGCCTCGACAGGGGTCGAGCAAGGGCCTGACGGCCTCAATGTCGTTGCCGACCTCGCCAAGTCGGAACGGGCGGAGGACGGCAGCATCGGCTGGCAGCTGCGCACGTCGGAGGGCGAGGTCCCCAACCGCTCGGCAGCCGCCAGCTATCGCGCGCCCTTTGCGCGTTTCCAGGCCGGCGCCCAGCAATTCGACAAGGATTTTCGCGTGACCGGGCAGATGGACGGGGCCATCGCTGCGGCGGGCGGCGGCGTGTTCGCCACCAACCGCATCGACGATGCCTTTGCCGTCGTCGACGTCGGCACGCCTGACGTCGAGGTGCTGCATCAGAACAGGCCGGTCGGAAAGACCGACAGCAAAGGCCGCATCCTGGTCACCGGGCTCAACTCCTATGAGCTGAACACGGTCTCGATCGACCCTGAGAATCTGCCCGTCGATGCCGATGTCCCGACCACCAAGGAGACCGTCGTCCCGGCCGACCGCAACGGCGTGGTGCTGAAGTTCGGCGTGTCGGAGGCGGCGCAGGCAGCCCTTGTGACGCTGGTCGATGGGAGCGGAGCGCCGCTCGAAGCCGGACTGTTGGGGCGCGTCGACGGCGGCACCGAAGACTTCGTCGTCGGCTATGACGGCCAGGCCTACATCAAGGGCCTCGGCAAGCAGAATGCGGTGGCAGTCGGCCTGGCGGACGGCAGCTCGTGCCGGGCAAATTTCCCCTTCGAAGCGGCGCGCGGGCAGCAAGTGACGATCAAGACTGTGGTGTGCCAATGACAATGCCAGGCCAGATGCTGCGCGCCGCAATCGTTGCAATCCTGGTGGCGATGTTGCCGTCGCTCGCCCTGGCGCAAAGCTGCAGCTTTACCGTCACCAACATGAATTTCGGCGCCGTCGACACGCTGTCGGGCAGCGCGGCGACATCGACGGCCACCCTCAACGTGACCTGCAGCGGCAGTTTGCCGTTGCTGCTGCCCATTCTGGTCTGTCCGCATCTCGCCGCCGGTACCGGCGGCGCAACCTCGGCGGCAGCCCGGCAGATGCTGAGCGGCGCCAACAGCCTCGACTACCAGATCTATTCGGACCCGGCGATGAGTGTCGTCTGGGGGTCCTATGCCTGGGCCTATGCCTCGCGCCCGCCGCCGCTGCAGCTGAGCCCCAGTGTCCTGGGCAACTCATCCGGCACCTTGACGCTCTATGGCCGGGTTGCCGGCGGCCAGGCGACCGTTCCGCCCGGCACCTATCTGTCAACGTTTTCGGGCGGGCATGTCGAGTTCCGCTACCGGACAAACCTGCTGGGCAGCAATTGCGACACCGGCCTGGGCACCCTGGCCGCCTCTCCGACCTTCACCATCAACGCCACGATTGCGGCCAATTGCCTGGTCGCCACCCAGAACATCGATTTCGGCTCCAAGGGCGTGCTCGACGCCAATGTCGACGCCACCGGCCAGGTTTCGGTCACCTGCACCCCGTCCACCGCCTATACGGTGTCGCTCAATGGCGGCACGACAGGCGGCACACCCACCAACCGCAAGATGTCGAAGGGTGCCGAGCGGGTCACCTACGGTCTCTACAAGGACAATGCGCGCACGCAGCCCTGGGGCGATGCCGGGACACCGGGAAGCACGGTCGCCGGCACCGGGACCGGCGCGGCGCAACCTCTCACCGTCTACGGCCGCGTGCCGCCGCAGACCACGCCCTCGGCCGGCGTCTATACCGACACGGTGGTGGTGACCATAACCTACTGATCGCCCGGCGCCCGGAACGGACATGGCGCCGACGCCGCCGAGCGGCGGCATCCGATCGCCTCGCCCGACATCATTGGCCGGTGTGGCCATCCAGCATCAGCCGATCAGCTCACGCACACCGGTCAATTCGTGCCTCACGAACAAAACCCGGAGCGAGTCCGAGGATTGCCTCGCCAGCAGATCAGAACTTGTAGCTAAGGCCGACCCTCAAATCCTGCGTCTTGAGATCGATATTCGAAACTGTGCCAGGACCAAAAAGCGGCACCGAGATATCCTTTTTGCCGAAGTCGGAGTAGCGATATTCGACGCTGGCGATCCACCTGTCGGTAAAGGCGTGCTCAACGCCAGCCCCAACCGTCCAGCCAAGATGGGTTTCGTCATGGATTGTTATTGAACCGCCGAGCCCACTGCCGATCACACTCATTTCATACTTGGCAGCGGCCACGCCTGCCGTGATGTAAGGCAAGGTCCGATCGAACGCATAGCCCGCCCGCAGCCGCGCCGAACCCGACCATTTGAGTTCGCTTTCAAGCAACGCGCCGGCACCGGCGAAGGTCGTCACCGCATCGACATTGCTGTACGCAAGGTCAGCCTCGGCGCCGAGCACGAAGCGGTTCGCCAATTCCTGGTTGAAGCCGATATGGACGCCGCCAATAAAACCGCTCGGATCGAGGGGAGCGGTAACGTCGGGGCTCCCACCGCCTGCGCTGATGAAGAGATCGGATTTTCCATCCGCGTAACCGAAGTGAACGCCGGCATAGAGGCCTGACCAGTCGTACTCGGCGGCAACCGGCGAGGTTTCATTGATGTCGGCCGCGGACGCGATGCCGGCAGGCGCGAGAATGAAGGCTGTGGCGAGAAGAATCGTTTTCACTGTTTGCTACCCCGATGATGTTGCGCCCCCGGCCGTGGAAATGCTCCGCGGCGATCCGGGCGGTGTCGAGGTTTTGCATTGTTCACCGGCGGCGTCTTGGGCTGAGCCGCACTGGAATTGTCCTGGAAAGCGCTGCGGCACTTGCGCAATCAGTGTGGCCGTTCGGCATCAGGCGATGGGGCCTGCAAAGCGTTCGAAGAAATTCAACCGACGCGCTCAAGCTCTTGTTTTATGAATGTGGAGATCCCAAAACGGCTCCACACCCTCCAGTCTGAGGGCGAGGGTGTGCCTTCGGGCGACATGGGTCTTTTAGCGGGCGCCGCTCGGTGTCGAGCCGAAGCGACGGCGGAAACAGCGATTGAAGTAGGATACGTCGGAGAAGCCGCTGAGCAGCGCGATCTCGCTGATCCGCATCCTGTCGTTGCGACGGTCGGCGAGCATGCGATGAGCCCTCTGCAGGCGCAGTTCGAGAACGCGCGCGGCGAAACTCGTCCCGGTCTCCTGCAGGAGATCATGGACATAGCGCGGGGACAGCCGCAGTTGCTGGGCGATGCGCTGGGCCGAAATGGCGGGATCGGCGAAATTGTCCCGGATCTTGTCCAGGATGGCCTGCAGCCTTGCCGCGCGCAGCCCGCGCAGTCCCGCCAGTTCGGCGGGCTCGCCCTTCGCCCCGGTCGCCAGGCCGAGCAGGTCGACGATCGTTTCGGTGGCATGGGTGACGAGATCCGGCGAGACCAAGGCGGGTCCCGATCTCAGAAAGCTGCAATAGCGCTTGAGCATATCGAGCGCCTCATTGCCGGCACCGATGGTCAGCGCCAGCCGGTCGTCGATATTGGCGAAGGCTTTCTCCAGGGTTTCGCGGGGCACCACCACATTGGCCCAGATGTTCCAGTCGCTGCCGTACATTTCCAGCGCTTCCGAAGCCGAGACCAGCGCGGCTTCGCCCTTGCCCACACTATAGTCACGGCCGACCTGGGCACCGCTCAGCAGCGTGTCGCCATTGTTGACGAGCAGCAGATAGCCGTCGCGCCCATCGTCGGCGATATTGCGCTCCTTGCGGCGGGCATGCTGGATCGTTCCAGCCATCTGCCCGAGCACCACCGGCCCGACGGCGGTCGCTTCGATTGCCGCCTCGAACGGCCGGTTGTCGGAGATGGCATATTCGACCGACCAAATCTCGGCGACATGGATGTCCTGCCAGAGCGCGAAACGCGAGCGGTCGTCGAGATGCGCCGGCAGGTCGACCGACGAGAAGACATTCTTTTTCAAGGGCAACCGCGTCTTTCTGCGTGCGCGTCTTCAGTCGGAGGCGCAACCTATTGGACCAGTTAAACTGTTGTCCAGAGGCCAGCAATATCCTTGCGGTGCAAGACAATTTCACTGCTGTTGGAGACAAGAATCCGACCGAAATTCACCTGCCTAAATACAAATACCGTAGAATGCCTGCTCGAATCAGCGACCCGGATCGCGACGCTGCGAGGCCAAGGGCTGAAGCGCGCGGACGACGTCAGGCTCCGTCGCGACCGCCGCCGGGTGACAGCCACCGCGCGTAGATCTCGCCGACGATGCCGCGGCGGAAGACCAGCACGCAGATCATGAAGATCAGGCCGGTGGCGATGGTCACCGGGAAGCCCGAGGTGGCGAGGGTGTTTTCCAGGCCGACGACGAGGCCGGCGCCGACGACCGGACCGACCATGGTGCCGATGCCGCCGAGCAGCGTCATCAGGATCACCTCGCCCGACATCTGCCAGGTGACATCGGTGAGCGTGGCGAACTGGAAGACGATCGCCTTGGTGGCGCCGGCAAGGCCGGCGAGAGCTGCCGACATGACGAAAGCGGCGAGCTTGTAGCGGCCGACCGAATAGCCCAGCGAAATGGCGCGGTTCTCGTTCTCGCGGATCGAACGCAGGATCATGCCGAAGGGCGAATTGACGATGCGCCAGACGGCGAAGACGCCGATGAGGAAAACGGCGAGAACGAAGAAGTACATGTTGAGGGTGACGTTGAGATCGACGATGCCGAACAGCGTGCCGCGCGGCACGCCCTGTATGCCGTCCTCGCCTTCGGTGAACGGCGCCTGGACGCAGAAGAAATAGAACATCTGCGCCAGCGCCAGTGTGATCATCGAGAAATAGATGCCTTGTCTTCGAATGGCGAGGAAGCCCATGACCAGCCCGAGCACGGCCGCACCGGCGGTGCCGAGCAGGATACCGGCTTCCGGCGGCCAGCCCCAGCCCTTGACGGCGTAAGCACAGAAATAGGCGGCGGCGCCGTAGAAGGTGGCATGGCCGAAGGACAGCAGCCCGGTGTAGCCGAGCAAAAGGTTGAAGGCGCAGGCAAACAGCGCGAAGCACAGCATCTTCATCAGGAAGATCGGGTAGACGAAGAAGGGCGCGGCGATGAGCGCCAGTATGGCCAATGCTATCAGCACCCGCTCAAGCCGAACGGAAGCGGCGGTACGCTGTTCGTGAAGGGTCGCCTCGCTCATCTCAGGCATCCCTTCCAAACAGGCCGGCGGGGCGCAAGAGCAGCACGATCGCCATGATGACGAAGACGACGAGGTTCGATGCCTCGGGATAAAACACCTTGGTCAGGCCCTCGGCGAGGCCGAGCATGTAGCCGGTGACGATGGCGCCGAGGATCGAGCCCATGCCGCCGACCACGACGACGGCGAAGACGACGATGATGAGATCGGAGCCCATCAGCGGGCTGACCTGGTAGACGGGCGCGGCGAGGATGCCGGCGAGCCCCGCAAGGGCCGCGCCCAGCCCGTAGGTGAGCGTGAGCAGCAGCGGCACGTTGACTCCGAAGGCCTGGACCAGCTCGGGGTTTTCGGTCGCGGCGCGCAGATAGGAGCCGAGCCTGGTCTTTTCGATCAGCAGCCAGGTGCCGATGCAGACGATGAGCGACGCCACCACCACCCAGCCGCGATAGTTGGGCAGGAACATGAAGCCGAGATTGGTGCCGCCGGCGAGTTGCGACGGCACGGCGTAGGGATTGCCGGAGACACCGTAATAGAAACGGAACACGCCTTCGATGACCAGCGCCAGGCCGAAGGTGAAGAGCAGGCCGTAGAGCGGATCGAGGCGGTAGAGCCTGGACAGCGCCAGGCGCTCGACCGCCATGCCGAACACGCCGACAACGAGCGGCACCAGGACCAGCGCCGGCCAGTAGCCGATGCCGAGATGGACGAGCATCAGGTAGCCGATGAAGGCGCCGAACATGTAGAGCGCGCCATGGGCGAAATTGATGATGCGCAGCAGGCCGAAGATGACGGCCAGCCCGAGGCTGAGCATGGCGTAGAAGGAGCCGTTGATCAGCCCGACCAGCATCTGGCCCAGCAAGGCCTGAACGGGGATGCCGAAGATCATCGTCATGGCGTCACCGCTGAAACATGTGCTGAAGGAGGCATGGCCAATTGCCAACATGGCGCTGCCCCTCATTGCCCTGCCGGGCATTTCTCCCCTTAAACGGGGAGAAAGAGGCTGAACGCGATGCCGGCTCGCTTCCTCTGACGTTTGCGATTGGCGAAATCGTCGGCGACAGCGTCCCTTCTCCCCGTTTACGGGGAGAAGATGGCGGCAGCCAGATGAGGGGCAGCGCCGACGCCCGAAAGATGACAGCCCTCCCATCGATTACTGACATCATACCCCAAGCACCTCGTGCAGCTGGTCGGTGTGAGCAGAAAGCTCGCTTACGGCAAAACCCTCCACCACCTTGCCGTGCTCCATCAGATAGAAGCGGTCGGCAATGCGGGCGGCAAAGCGGAAATTCTGCTCGACCAGCAGGATGGTCATGCCGCGCTTTTTCAGGGTCGCCAGCAATTCGCCGATGCGCTGGACGATGACCGGCGCCAGGCCCTCGGTCGGTTCGTCGAGCAGCAGCATCTGCACGCCCGTGCGCAGAATGCGGGCGATGGCCAGCATCTGCTGTTCGCCGCCGGAGAGTTTCGTGCCGGGGCTGTTGCGCCGCTCCTTCAGATTGGGGAAGAGATCGAAGATTTCCTCGACGCTCATGCCGCCCTTGGCCACCACCGGCGGCAGGATCAGGTTCTCGTCGACGGTGAGCGTGGCGAAGATGCCGCGTTCCTCCGGCACGAAGCCAATGCCGCGATGGGCGACGCGGTGCAGCGGCAGACGCATCAGATCGCCGCCGTCGAAAGTGACGCTGCCGCTGCGCTTGCGAACCAGCCCCATGATGGCGCGCAGCGTGGTGGTCTTGCCGACGCCGTTGCGGCCGAGCAAGGTCACGGTCTCACCACGGAAGACATCGAGATTGACGCCATGCAGCGCATGGCCCTCGCCATACCAGGCATGCAGATCGCGCACAGCAAGCAGCGGCTCACTCATGCTCGGTCCCCATGTAAGCGATGCGGACACGCTCGTCCGTGCTCACCGTTGCGTAGTCGCCGGCGGCGAGCACCTGGCCGCGTTGCATGACGGTGATCCAGTCGCAAAGGTCGGCGACGACGGTGAGGTTGTGCTCGACCATCAGCACGGCGCGGTCTTTGGCCAGCGAACGGATGATACCGGAGATCGCACCGACATCCTCGTGCCCCATGCCGGCCATCGGCTCGTCGAGCAAAAGCACCTTCGGATCGAGCGCCAGCGTGGTGGCGATCTCGAGCACGCGCTTCCTGCCATAGGAGAGATCGCCGGCAAGACGATGCGCGACATCGTCGAGGCCGACGATGGCGAGCAGTTCGCGCGCCTGCGGCGTCAACCGGTCGAGTGCGGCCAGCGAGCGCCAGAACTGGAAGCCCAGCCCGCTCGGCCGCTGCAGGGCGACGCGAACATTGTCGAGCACGCTAAGATGCGGAAAGATCGCCGAGATCTGGAACGAGCGGACGAGGCCCATGCGCGCCACCCTGGCCGGCGCGGTGGGGGTGATATCGTGGCCGAGCAATTCGATCCTGCCACTGGTCGGCTGCAGGAACTTGGTCAACAGGTTGAAGATCGTGGTCTTGCCGGCGCCGTTCGGCCCGATCAGCGCATGGATCTGGCCGTGATGGACGTCGAGGTCGACATTGTTGACGGCAACGAAACCGGCGAAATCACGCCTGAGGCCGCGGGCGGAAAGCACCACCCGCGGCGTGTCCTTTGCGCCGCCCGACTGGCCGGCCACAGCTTGCGCCGCTGTCACTTGGTGACGAGCGGGCAGCCGCTGTCTTCGGCCTTGGTGAAGGCCTTGTCGCCCGGAATGGTCGCCAGATAGGTGTAGTAGTCCCAGTCCTTCTTGCTCTCCTCGGGCTTCTTGACCTGATAGAGATACATGTCGTGCACCATCGAGCCGTCGGCCTGCACCTTGCCGTTGGCGGTGAAGACGTCGTTGACGGGCATCTCATGCAACTGCTTGGCCACCGCCTCGGTCTCGTCGGTGCCGGCCTTGTCGATGGCCTTCAGATACTGGGTCACCGCCGAATAGGTGCCGGCCTGGACCATGTTGGGCATGCGGTTGGTGCGCTTGAAGAAGCGGTCGGCGAATTTGCGGCTCTCGTCGTCACGGTCCCAGTAATAGCCTTCGGTCAGCACCACGCCCTGCGCCGCCTGCAGGCCGAGGCCGTGCACTTCGGCAAGGGTGAAGAGAAGTGCCGCCAGCCGCTGGCCGCCGGCGACAATGCCGAACTCGGCCGCCTGCTTGATGGAGTTGGAGGTGTCGAGGCCGGCATTGGCAAGGCCGATGACCTTGGCGCCGGAGGACTGCGCCTGCAGCAGGAAGGAGGAATAGTCCGTGGACCCCAGCGGATAGCGCACCTCGCCGAGCACCTTGCCGCCGCTGGCTTCCACCAGCTTGGCGGTCTGGTCCTTCAGCGAATAGCCGAAGGCATAGTCGACGGTGATGAAATACCAGCTGTCGCCGCCCTGCTTGACGAGGTCGCCGCCGGTGCCGACGGCCTGCGAATGCGTGTCGTAGGCCCAATGGAAGCCATAGGGCGAGCATTGCTTGCCGGTCAGGTCGGTCGAAGCAGCGCCGGTGACGATGTCGATCTTCTTCTTTTCCTTGGAAAGCCCCTGGACGGCGAGCGCCACCGAAGAGGTCGTCAGCTCCATGATCGCGTCGACCTGCTCGGTGTCATACCACTGGCGCGCGATGTTGGACGCTATATCCGGCTTGTTCTGGTGGTCGGCGTTGACGATCTCGATCGGCGCGCCCTGGACCTTGCCGCCAAAATCCTCGACGGCCATCTTGGCGGCCTCGACCGACCATTTGCCGCCGAAATCGGCATAGACGCCCGACTGGTCGTTGAGGATGCCGATCTTGACCTTGCCGTCGGAAATTTCACCGGCCGCCGCCGGCATCGCAGTCGCCGCGAGCAGCGCGGCTGAGACGAGATAGGTTGCTTTCACAGGTGGTCCTCCCTTGTGGCCGACAGCGGGAAACGCGGCGGCCTTGCAATGGTTCAACAGTTTCGTCCGCTTAGCTGGAAATTCGGGCCGTCGCGCCCGCCGCTTCTCCTCTTGGTAACCCCTCCGCCCTGGGTGCGTAGGAAGGTAGCATCACATTTCGTGAGGGGAGAATGCTATTTTCGTAGCATGGCGTGCGGGCATCTCGGCGGCTTCCAGACCCAACGAGCTGGGTTTCCGCTGCTTGCTGGCTAAGGCATTGACCCGGCTGACTTTTCCACTCTATCTCGATTTCACGTCGATCGAGTGGAAAACCGATGTTTTTCAGCGGCTTACCTTGCAAATCTCGGCTTCATTCACCACGGCAGCCTTTTGCCATCGCGGAAGAAGCCGCCGGTCGGGCCGTCGTCCGGCAAGGTCGCGGCCCAGACGATGCCGGCCGCCCCTTGCGCCACCGGGCGCCCGCCCGGGCCGCCCATATCGGTCGCGACCCAGCCGGGGCAGATGGCATTGACCAGCACGCCGGCGCCGCGCAATTCGGCAGCCAGGATGCAGGTCAGCGCGTTGAGCGTCGCCTTGGTCGTCGAATAGGCCGGCGCGCCGGCGCCCATCGAGGCGAGCGAACCGCCCTCGGAGGAGACGTTGACCAGCCGGCCATGGCCGGAGGTGCTGAGCAGCGGCGCGCAGGCGGCAGCTATGCGCCAGGCGCCGAAGACATTGGTCTCGAAGGCTTCGCGGATCACCGTCCAGTCGGGTTTTAGCGCCCGCGCACGCGGGTCGTAATGGATGGCGGCGTTGTTGACGAGCACGTCGATGCGGCCGAAGCGGCGCTCGATTTCGGCCACGGCAAGGGCTGCCGCGTCAGGTGCAGCGACATCCAGAGCGATGGCCTCCACCTTGCCGCCGAGTTGCCTCGCGGCCGCCTCGCCTTTGGCGAAATCGCGCGTGCCGAGCAGCACGGTGAAACCGAGCGCCGCCAGTTGGCGGCCGGTCTCCAGGCCGATGCCGCGATTGCCACCGGTGACGAGCGCCACTCTGCCGGAATGGGGTGTGGAGGTGGTCATTGGCAAAGTCCTGTGCCGCATGAATAGTGCACGAAAGATCGCATAGGTGGGATCGAATGATTAGGGCGAGGAGACGACAATCGCTGTGCGATGGGGTGCATCAGTGGCGAAGGCCGATGCGCAAGGCCGAGTTCCTTCACACCCCCCTCTGTCCTGCCGGACATCTCCCCCGCAAGGGGGGAGATCGGCAGTTTTGCCAACAGCGCTCTTTCTTGGAACGTTGGTGATTGGCGAAAGCATCGGTGACATCTGATCTCCCCCCTTGCGGGGGAGATGGCCGGCAGGCCAGAGGGGGTATCCAAGTGCTAGCCTATCAAAACTGGATC
Organism: Mesorhizobium sp. CNPSo 4684; assembly: GCF_057784315.1. Classification (NCBI taxonomy): domain Bacteria; kingdom Pseudomonadati; phylum Pseudomonadota; class Alphaproteobacteria; order Hyphomicrobiales; family Phyllobacteriaceae; genus Mesorhizobium; species Mesorhizobium sp. CNPSo 4684. Next base: position 80,511 of record NZ_JBWLUX010000027.1, read on the forward strand.
ACCAACGACCGCCCTCACCGCTTCTGCGGATGGATCGTCTCGCCACGCTTCAGCATCTCGACGAAGGCCTCGATCTTCTTCCTGCGCCCGGCTTCGGTCTTCATGTTGTGGGTGCGGAAGGCGAGCGCGAAGCGGTTCTGGGCGGAGAGTTTTGCCAGCATCGCTTTCGCCTCAGGTTCGGCATCGATGGCGGCCTGCAGATCGTCGGGGATCTTCATGTCCTTGCCACTGGCATAGGCGCGGTCCCAGCGGCCGTCTGCCTTGGCCGCCTCGACCTGTCGCAGCCCGTGCTCGGTCATCCGGCCCTCCTCGACCAAGCGGGCGACATTGTCGATGTTGATGTTGCTCCAGATGCTCTTTTTGCCGCGCGGCGTGTAGCGCTGCAGAAAGCTCTTGTCATCGAGCGACTTGCGCACGGCATCGATCCAGCCGAAGCACAGCACCACGTCGATGGCCTGCTTGGGCGTGATCGAGGCGAGGCCGGAGCCGACCTTGTGCACCTTGATCCAGACCTCGGTCTCGCCGGCGTGGTTCTCCCGCAGCCAGGCGTAAAAACTTTCGGGATCTGGGAATTCGCGAACTTTTTCCGGATCGACCTTGATCGGCGCCATCATCACCTCGTTTGTGCCGGACCGGCTATATCGGCTGTCGATGCCAGTTTCCGTCAGCAGAACCTCCGAGGCCAAGCACCGGACCCCCTTCCCTTCGCCCTGTGGGAGAAGGGAGGGCGCTCTTTCACTGCAGATGCGGCTTCTTCAAAAAGCTGTTGCGGTCGGCGGATTTTACCCTGAGCCAGGTTTCGCGGCCGTCGCGTACCACCCTGAGCGGGATCTCCGAACCGGCGGGGTTCTGCCAGAGCTTGCGGTAGAAATCGGCGAGACCGTCGACCTCGCCGTCGCGCACGTCGGAGATGATGTCGCCCTGGCGCAGGCCCGCCTTGGCGGCGGGGCCGCCTTCGGCGACACTCATCACAATCACGGCGCCGTTCGACTCCGCCGAGAAGGCGCCGAGCCACGGCCGTGGCGGCTTCGCCACCTGGCCGCGTGTTAGCAGGTCGTCGAGGATCGGCGTCAGAAGGTTGATCGGCACGACCATGTTGATGTCGGCGACCTCGCCATTGCGGCTCATCTGCAGGAGCAGCGAGCCGATGCCGAGCAGGCTGCCGTCCTGGCCGATCAGGGCCGCGCCGCCCCAGGACGGGTGCGCCGGCGCGATGAAGATCGCCTCGTCGAGCAGATATTCCCAATAGCCGGCGAATTCCTGCTTGGTGACGATGTGCGCCTTGACCGAGCGGCCGGTGCCGTCTGCAAACACCACGGGGTCGCCGACCTTGGCTTTCTCGGCATCACCCAAGGCCACCGCCGGCAGGCCGAGCGGCGCCAGCGCCTGCACCAGGCCGAAGCCGGTCTCCTGGTCATAGGCCAGCGCATGCGCCGGCACCACGCGGCCGTCCTGATCGGTCAGCCAGACCTCTTCCGCCTCGGTGATGAGATAGCCGATGGTGAGCACGAGCCCGTCAGCGCGGATAACGACGCCACTGCCTTCCCGGCGCGTGCCCAGGGCGTTCGCCGTAAAGGCGTCGTCGGGAACCGTGGCGCGCACGGCGACGACGGAACGCAAGAGCGGGGACAGGGGATCTATTGGCATGCTCTCATCCTGGCAGATATGCGTGGGCAGTATTCTCTATAGGTATGCCGCGCTGCACGAGACGCAAGGGTGAGAAGTGATCTGCGCAGCAGACGAAAAGCCAATTGCTTGGCTTTTCGAGCTTCGAACGGTGAAGGCCCGGTCCGCCTTCGGGCGGATCAAAAGGTCCAGTGGACCTTTTGAAGGAGCTGAACGCCCGAAGGGCTGGGAGCCATGCGAAGGGCCGGGACAACCTTCGGCCTCGCGCTGCCCCTCATCCGCCCTTCGGGCACCTTCTCCCCGTGAACGGGGACAAGGGAAAAGGCGCTGACATTGATAATAGTTCAACACAAGTTGAACCTTTCTGAATTGCACCTATCTCTGTCAGTATCTACGTTTCGCCGACTTTTCCGCCATCAGTCTCGCGCCGTCGCGCAAGCCGTTTTCGCCCCGGCCAAATCCAAGGAATTCCTCCCATGACCGAATACACCCCGCCGAAAGTCTGGAGCTGGAAGAAAGCCAATGGCGGCACGTTCGCCAACATCAACCGGCCGATCGCCGGCCCGACGCATGACAAGGTGCTGCCCGTCGGCAAGCATCCGCTGCAGCTCTACTCACTGGCGACGCCGAACGGCGTCAAAGTGACCGTCATGCTGGAGGAACTCTTGGCGCTCGGCCACAAGGGCGCCGAATACGATGCCTGGCTGATCCGTATCAACGATGGCGACCAGTTCGGTTCGGGCTTTGTCGAGGTCAATCCCAATTCCAAGATTCCGGCGCTGCTCGACCGGAGCGGCAAGACGCCGGTTCGCGTCTTCGAGTCCGGCTCGATCCTGCTTTATCTCGCGGAAAAATTCGGTGAGTTCCTGCCGACCGAACAGCCGGCGCGCGCCGAAACCTTGTCCTGGCTGTTTTGGCAGATGGGGTCGGCGCCCTATCTCGGCGGCGGCTTTGGCCATTTCTATGCCTACGCGCCGGAGAAATTCGAATACGCCATCGACCGCTTCGCCATGGAGACCAAGCGCCAGCTCGACGTGCTCGACCGCCGGCTGGCGGAGACCGAATATCTCGGCGGAGCCGGCTATTCGATCGCCGACATGGCGGTGTGGCCCTGGTATGGCGGCCTGGCACTCGGCCGCATGTACAATGATTCTGCCGAGTTCCTGTCGGTGCAGGACTATGAGCACGTGCAGCGCTGGGCCAAGGCGATCGACGCCCGCCCGACGGTACAGCGCGGCCGCATGGTCAACCGCGCCTTCGGCGATCCGGCCATGCAACTGCACGAACGCCACGACGCCGGCGATTTCGAGACCAAGACGCAGGATAAGCTGGTGGCGGCGGAGTGAGGCGCAGGAGCTGCTGATCTCCCCCCTCGTGGGGGAGATGGCCGGCAGGCCAGAGGGGGGCGCGAAGGAACACGATCTTTCCTTGATCTGTCGGTGCAGGGTGCAAAGGCAATAGAAATCTGGCAACGCCGGCGGGACAGCGCCCCCCTCTGCCCTGCCGGGCATCTCCCCCACAAGGGGGGAGATTAGCTCTTCATCAACTTCGCCAACCTCGGCACGCCCTCACCCACCGCGCGCTCATCGGCGAGCGTAAAGCTCATCCGCATCGTATTGCGCCCCGTTCCATCGGCATGAAACGCATTGCCCGGCACGAACGCCACGCGGGCTTCCTTGACCGAGCGGGCGAGCAGCGCTGTGGCATCTGAGCCCTCGGGCAGCGTCAGCCAGACGAACATGCCGCCCTCGGGGCGGCTCCAGCTCACACCGTCGGGCATTTCAGCCTCGAGCGCGGCAAGCAGAGCGTCGCGGCGACCACGATAGGCGTCGATCAGCTTTTCCACCTGGCCGTCGAACACGGCCTCGGAGACGCGGTGCATGACCAGCTGGTTGATCGACGGGCTGTGCAGGTCCGAGGCTTGCTTCATCAGCACCAGACGCTCGACCACGCGGCGCGGCGCGCAGACCCAGCCGACGCGCATGCCCGGCGACAGGATCTTCGAGAACGAGCCGCAATAGAGCGTGCGCGCATTGTCGATACCACCGGAGCGTTCGCAGTCGAGTACCAGGATCGGCGGCTCGCCCTCGCCGTCATAGCGCAGCGCGCGATAGGCGGCGTCCTCGATGACGGCGATGTCGAGCTCACCGGCGAGGTCGAGCACCGCCTCGCGTTGCGCGCGGTTCAGCGTCTCGCCGGTCGGGTTGGCGAAATCGGGCACCAGATAGGCGAATTTCATCTTGCCGCCAGCGGCAGCGGCCGCCTGCTGGTAGGCGGCCGGCGTCATGTTGCCGCCATCCGGCGTCAGCCGGTCATAGCGCGGCTCATAGGCGTTGAAGGCCTGCAGCGCGCCAAGATAGGTCGGCCACGTCACCAGTGCGGTGTCGCCGGGCGACAGGAACAGCTTGCCGAGATAATCCAGCGCCTGCTGCGAGCCGGAGGTGATGAAGATGTTGTGCTCATCGCAAGCGATGCCGACCTTGCCCATCTGGCCGGCCAGCCAGCGCCGCAGCGGCAGATAGCCTTCCGAGACCTGGTATTGCAGCGCCGTGCCTGCATCCGGGCCGCCGAGCACCGAGGCATAGGCATCGGCGATGGCTTGCGACGGAAACAAAGCCGGATCGGGGATGCCGCCGGCAAAGGAGATGATGTCGGGCTGGTCGAGCAGTTTCAGCAGCTCGCGGATTTCCGACGCCTTCATGCGCGAGGCGCGCGACGCCAACAGGTCCATCAAACTCATCAGCCCACCTCCCGGGATACGGCATCTGGTCAAGCATGATCGTTCCGACCATGCAAATTTAGGTCAATCTAGCTGACCTATTATCCCGCTGGAATAGCCAGAATGCCATTCCGCGTGGCCCAGGCGGCGCTGTGGTGGTGGCTGGGGTAGGCAAGGAGAGCAAGATGCCTGCCTCCACTTTGGGAGTTGGGCGACCGGCACTTCAGCAGTCGCCGCGCCGCGTGTGCGATTTCGGCGCCGCGACCGCCTAGAACGGCAGCCGTATCTCATCGATCGCCTTCGATTCCGTCCAGCCAATGTCCTTCTGGATCTCCGTCGGCAATGCATTCAGTGCCCGCACGGTCTTCCTGTGCCTGCTGGCGCGCGCCAAGGCGGCGCGAATTCTGGTGAGACTTTGAAACATCGGTAACCTCCATGCAGCAGCAGAGCGCTGCCTCGGGCCCGCTCTTGCACGGCCCCTGTAACCGATCGATTGCGCGGCAACGGTGAAGCGGTTCACATAGCATGCCCACCAGAAACATTTGTATGCAAATCAGTTTAGGGAATTGAAGAAGCGTCCCGAAGTGCCGCGCAAGAGTACACGCGTGCAACGATGTCAGACACTTGGCCTGCTTGCCTGAAGTGTCGATTCAGCCGCTGTCGGCTAAGCCCTTATTCCGGAGCCTGCGAATCTTCGCATGAGGCTTGCTGGGCGGTGTGCAGACAGCCGGCCTTTGCGGACGAGCGTCGGTTTTGAATATTCTTTCTTCATGCCGGCATCCTCCGGCCCGGCGTTGGAAAATAGCAACGCCCTTCCCGCAGCCTGGCCAAGCTGCCGGCGTCGGGCAGAGCGGGTTGGCACTACATCTGTTGAGAACCAGAGCCTTGACGGCGCAAACACGCCAGTCTCTTGTCCCGCCAAGCTCGGCCGACGGAGGAGATACCACCATGGAAAAGATCATTCTCGACTGCGACCCCGGGCATGACGACGCGATCGCCATCCTGCTGGCGGCAGGCAATCCGGACATCGACCTCCTCGGCATCACCACGGTTTCGGGCAACCACAATGTCGAGAACACCACGCGCAATGCGCTTTCGGTCTGCACCGCCTATGGCATCGAGGTGCCGGTGGCGAAGGGCTCTCCCGGCCCGCTCCTCATCGATCAGGTGCTGGCCATCGAGATCCACGGCGAGACCGGGCTCGACGGCCCAGTGCTGCCGCCCGCCTCGTTCGAACTCGACAAGCGCCATGCCGTCGACTTCATCATCGACACGGTCATGACGCATGAGCCGAAAACGGTCACGCTGGTGCCGGTCGGTCCCTACACCAACATCGCGCTTGCCGTGCGCAAGGACCCCCGCATCGTCGAACGGGTGAAGCGGGTCGTCGCCATGGGCGGCGCCTACACGCGCGGCAACATCACGCCGGCGGCGGAGTTCAACATCTATGGCGACCCGGAGGCCGCCGACGTGGTGTTCCGGGCCAACTGGGACGTCACCATGGTGGGTCTCGACCTCACGCACCAGGCGCTCGCCACCAAAGAGCTTCAGGACCGGGTGCGCGCCGTCGGCGGCCCGATGGCCAGGTTCATTCTCGATATATGGGCGTTCATCGCCACCACGCATGGCGGCCTCTTACAGATCGAATATCCTGCCATCCATGACGCATGCTGCGTTGCGGCCATGATCGACCCGGCCGTCTTCACCACTGAGAAGGCCGATATCCGGGTCGAGCTTGCGGGACGGTGGACCAAGGGCATGACGGTCTGCAATTTCGAGAGGATGGGTGGCATGCACCATTTCGGCGGCACGGCGAGCGAGCAGACCGACTTCCGCCACACCGTGGCGATGAAGCTCGACCATCAAAAGTTCTGCGATTTGATTGTGGATGCGCTGGAGCGGCTGGTGAAGATCAAGGGATGACCGCCCTCTCCCGAACCATCCGACCGTAGTCGAGAGAAACCGGCCTACAGCTTTCTGAAAAAGCCGGACAGAATATTCGGACCCGCTTCGCCCGGCCGCAGCCTGATGCCGTCCTCGAAGCCATTCAGCGTTACGCATTCGAAGCCGTGATGCGCCAGAAGCGCCACCAGCGAGTCCCGGTCGAAATGGTGCAGGTGCTCGTTGGGCAGACGCATGCGCCACGTCTCGAACCACGCGTCGCCATCGGCGCCGAGTTCACGCCAGCGGCAATAGGGCACGGCAATGGCCAGATGGCGGGTCTGAAGGCGAGCGAGAAAACCCAGGTCAGGGATGTGCTCGAGGACGTCGAACATGGCGACGAGATCCCACGAACCGGCGAGCGCCTCCTCCCAATCGACAAAGCGCACACCCTTGGGCAGCGGGAACCTGGTGATGTCGCAGCCGGCGCAGTCGGCAACCCCGGTTATCTTCGCAGCCTCGATGAAAGTGCCGGTGCCATAGCCGATCTCCAGCACCGACCGCGGTATTTCACCGGTGATCCCCAGCACCCAGCCAAGCCGCTGATAGCCGAGCTTGATGGTGCGGTCGCTCAGATCCTCGTAGTAGGACATGTATTGCTTGTCGTATTTGATCGGCGTGACGTCGATCTGGTGGATCACGCCAAACCGGTCGATTTCGTAATTGTCCAGCATTGGCGTACGGCCCCCGGGATTGCGAAGCCTTACATGATGGAGCTGAACGTAAAGTAAGTGGCCAGGAGGTGGTGGTTGCATTGACCGCTGCCCCAGGGGCCGAGCACGCTCGCAATCAAAGTAGTACTAGAATACGCTCGTCAGCGAAGCGTTGACCTAGGGGGCAAGACACCCGCACATGGAGCGAAGGCTTACCGCAATCCTTGCTGCCGATGTGGTTGGCTACAGCCGCCTCATGGGTGAGGACGAGGTCGGCACGCTCGAGCGGTTGAAAAGTTGCCGTCGCGAACTGGTCGACCCGGCGATCAAGGAATTCCACGGTCGCATTATCAAGCTCATGGGCGATGGGGCGCTGGTCGAGTTCGCCAGCGTCGTCGATGCCGTCCAGTGCGCTGCCATGATCCAACGGCGGATGGCCGATCGCAATAAAGGCATCGCCGATGCCCGGCAGATCCAGTTTCGCATCGGCGTCAATCTTGGCGACGTCATCGTCGAGGAAAATGACATCTACGGCGATGGCGTCAACATCGCCGCGCGACTGGAGTCGATGGCCGAGCCAGGGGGTGTATGTATCTCGGGCACGGCGTTCGATCACGCGCTGCACAAGGTTGATGTCGGCTTTGCCAGTCTTGGCGAGCAGCGCCTCAAGAACATCGCCGATCCGGTTCGCGCCTATCGGCTGCTGCTGGATCC